>NZ_JAUBOV010000028.1:48006-81740 GCF_036700405.1 Microcoleus sp. T3_D1 | reverse complement strand
CTTTTCTTGTTTTCTTGACCCTACATTAGATTCTTCTGAGTCCTTGTGTCAAGCCTAATTGAGATGCTCTTACCCTGCTCATCAAAGATGGCTGGACAATCACTCATGACCCACTGATTCTAAAAATTGGGGGCCGCTCGGTCTTTGTCGATTTGGGTGCCCAGAAACTAATTGCGGCTGAACGAGGGTCTGAAAAAATTGCGATCGAGATCAAAAGCTTTCTGGGCCCTTCGCCCATTAATGACCTCGAAAATGCTTGGGGGCAGTTCTTTATGTACGCCAGAACGCTGCAAAGACGAGAGCCAGAGCGTCGTCTATACCTAGCTGTTAATCGCAACACCTTTGAAACGTTGTTTAAAGAAGAAGCTGGGCAATTGCTGCTAGAAGAACCAGGTTTTCGCCTGATAGTTTTTGACCCAAACACGGAGGAGATTATCCAATGGCAACCGCAAATCAACCCGTAGACGAATGGCGTGAGACGTTGGAGAAAATTCTCCAATACTATGCGGATATTCCTTATACTTATGGGGATGTGATTACCTATGTGGTGGTCAGCCGCGATCGCAACCATTTTATGCTGATACATGAAGGTTGGGAAAATCATCTGCGAGTTCATGGTACTGTGGTTCACGCCGAAATTCGCAATGACAAAATCTGGATTCATTATGATGGCATTGAAGACGGCATCACTGATGAACTCGTCGCCTCTGGGATACCCAAAGACCACATTGTTCTTGCTTTCCATCCACCCGAAGTCCGAGAGTATACTGGATATGCGATCGCGTAACCTCTGCGGAACTTATGTGGTATATGATAGATAAACATAACAGCCCCTATGCCTGCCAAAGACTTTTATCACGATACTGTCTGCACCGCCCTCATCAAAGACGGTTGGACAATTACTAACGATCCTTTCAAGCTCAGAGTTGGCGGACGTTCAGTCTACGTTGATTTGGGCGCAAAAAAGCTCTTCGCAGCCGAGAAGCAAGGGCGCAAAATTGCCGTAGAAATCAAAAGCTTTCTCGATCCATCACTTGTAAGCGAGTTAGAAAAGGCACTCGGTCAATACGATTTGTATTATCTGATTATGGAGGATGAAGATCCAGAACGAGTCCTTTACCTAGCGATAGCCCAAACCGTATTTGCCGGTTTTTTCTCAGAAGAGATATGTCAAATGGTACTTCGTAAAAAGAGCATTAACCTAATTATTTTTGATTCAGAAACAGAGGAGATTGTTCAATGGATAGACTAAAATTTTATCAAGATACAATTGAGAAAATTCTTAAAGATCATGCTGCTATCTCTTATAGTCATGGCGACATTCAGCAATATGTCATCATTGATGCCGATCGCACTCATTTTTTACTCTTCAATGAAGGTTGGGATCGTAAAAAGCGCGTTCACGGTTGCGTCACCCATGTCCAAATTATCGGAGACAAAATTTGGATTCACTATGATGGCATTGAAGACGGTATCACCGTTGAACTCGTCGCGGCTGGTGTGCCCAAAGACCACATTGTTCTGGCTTTCCATCCACCGGAAGTCCGAAAGTATACTGGATATGCGATCGCATAGTTTCTCCTCTTGACGAAAATTTTAGATAATATCAGCTTGATAGCGTATATCGTACCTTAATAATTTTTTGGCAATACTGAGTACCTTACAGATAAGTTAGAAACACTAAACTTCTGTCATGGCAAGAATTTGAGCGATGGTTAATACCAACTGAGGAAAAGTTGGAGAAACAATAATGGCTTCTCCTTGATATCGCAGTGCCTGATATTCACCATCGATTAAACGGTTGATAGTCACCGTAGACTGTTTTGGAGAACCAATATACTGAACGCCTCCCAACCCTGCATAATCAACGATCCAATACTCGATGATTCCTAAAGTTTCATATTCATTCAATTTGATGCGGTAATCATCCCGCCAATTCGTACTGACAACTTCGATCGCCAAGGGAGGTGGAATATAGGCAGCAGCAGAGGCAGAACTTTGACGCATTCTGACCCATTCTTCCTTGGCAAACACCACAATGTCGGCTTTACGACTCGATTCACTTTCGCCCGGGGCAGCGTTCAATCTGACTTGTTTACTTTGTCGAGGAACGTAGGGAAGGTTCAAGGATTGGCAATGATCTACCAAGAGACGACATAAACCATCGGCGACATCCTCATGTTTGGCTGTGGGTTCACCCAAGGGCATGGCAACTCCATTGACTAGCTCAAATGACCTGCCGGAGTCGTCATCCCTGTTGAGAAATTCCTCGAAGGAAAGGGTTTTTTGGGCGATCGCAACCATTGATATTAACCTTTTGCGTAGGTTGGCTCTCTGTTGTCTGTTTCTAGCTTAACGTGAGGTAGAGAGATAGATCGCTTCTCTTGTAGGGTGCGTTAACGAAGTATATCCTAAACTTTGACACCTCTTCTCGGTTTTACTGCCCGCGTCCTGGTTTGCAATCTACGAAACCTAATGCTTCTGTGTCGAGAAAATTGGCGATCGCCATTTCGATCGAAACTGCGATCGGATATTCAATTTCCGCAGCACGCGCGATCGGAGCCCCTTGAATTCGTTCTGGCAAACGTCTCAAAATGACTTCGGCATCAGCAGGAGAAAGTTGTTGTTGAAGTTTGGCTTGCATGGCATTCACCTGTCAGTGTCTAAGCTTCCTTTTGCAGCCATTGATTTTAATGATAACAAGACTGGTGTGGGCGATCGCTCCTGGTTTTTAGTCGAAATTTGCGCTACAATAATAAATTAATCTGGCATATGACTTGGGCGAGGGTAGCTAGATGGTTAGCTGGATTCTAGAAGATGGTGTATTTGGCTGCTCTATGGCTCCACTTGCAACGGAGATTCGCAAGCAAGGACACAATGTTAAGATTGTTGACTATACCAGAGGCATAACAGACTATCAACGCTTCTTTCCCCAAACAGAGTGTGTCATCTTCTATGGGTCACTCTATATAGCTGAACAGATTCTCACTTGGGATTTGTCTTGGACACCAGGAATTATCGGGACTATTGAACATTATCATTGCACAGCCTATTATCCTCATCTTAAACCTTGGCTGTTGAATGCAGGGGGTTATATTTTGCCACTATCAGAGTTGTCTTCCTCTGTGGTTGAAAAGCCTAAATTACTTTTCAATCTTGAGCAGAGTAAACGTTTGTTTATCCGTCCCAACAGTCCACTTAAACCTTTTGCAGGTAGTCTGTATTCTCCTAGAGAAGTGACGGACTTAGACAGTTTTATGAAACGCCATTACCTCGAAGACCCGAACATTTTGGTGGTGGTTGCACCGGAACAGTCCATTGAAGCAGAATGGCGAGTGATTATTGCCCAAGGGCAAATCTTGTGTGCTTCTCAATATCGGCAGATTGAGAAACCTTACTATCAATCCGGAATGCCTGAGATTGTGCGACAAGTAGCAGAAGCGGTGGCGCAACAACAATGGCAGCCTGACCCAATTTGGGTTCTAGATCTTTGTTGTTCTGGTAATTTGGCTTACGTTCTAGAGATTAATTTTCTATCGTGTTCAGCCTTGTATCAGTGTGATTTGAGCTTAGTTGTGAGAGAAGCATCAGAGGCGGCCTGGAAGCGGTGGGTCCAGAAGCAGCAAGGGATATAATATTTGGCACCTTGCGATCGAACGTCAAAATTACCCGTTGCTCAATCGATCGAAACTCACACCGCGATATAATTCCTCGATCGCCACTTCAAGCTTAATACTCTGTAATATCGTCACCCAAAGCCTGCCTCAATCCACACAACTACTTGCTTCCGGCAATAACTACGGTAGGGGGCGTTGACGAATTTGATCGCGATCCACCACTGTAAACCGTTCCTCAAATTGCAATCCTTCGGTCTGTAATAAATTTAACAATATTGATGCTGGTTCTTCCGGTGTGTGAGGACGAAACCGCAAATAAATGACACCTCTTGGCGATCGCAGCCGCAAGCGATAAATAAGTTCGCCGTAATCGCGATCGAACGTCAAAATCACCCGTTCCTCATCCGCTGCACGAGCCAGAACCTCGGAATCCTCAATACCTGGAGAATCCTCGGTAACAGAAGCGACTTCAAGCTGCGCTTGCCGTAGAATTCGTACACTGAGGAGTGGAAAATTTTCATTTGCCAGAAACCGCATTAACTTGCCTCAGCAAACAGTAAAGGCGTGTAAAATACGTCTTCTTTGAGGCACTCCGCCGCGAAAGCAAACACAGCTTGTAAAGATTCAGCATTAAGTGTTGGGTAGTTTTCTAGAATTTGTTGCTGCGTCCAACCTTCTGAAAATAACCCTAGAACGAACTCCACTGATATTCGTGTCCCCTTAATTACAGGCTTGCCAAGCAGAATTTTAGGATTTGAGTGAATGTGTGCTTTCCAGTTCATAGCCAGTGCGCCTCTATAGGGTTTTCATCTATTATCAGCATAGTTAAAATTATAAAATTTATGACCACAGCAGTATCTATTGACATTGGTACGCTCATTACACGCCCTCCCCGACTGCATGGTGGATGTCCCCACATCGTCGGTAAAGGCGTTACCGTCCGCATCGTAACCTGGTACAAGCGAGGATAGAATGCTCAAGAGATTTGCGATCGCATCCGACATCTCACCCTCGCCGAAGTCTACGCCGCACTCACCTACTATCATGCTAACACCCAAGAAATTGAAACTGATTTGCTCCATCAAGCAGCAGAAGCCAAGCGTCTTGAAGCTTTGCACAGCAACTTTGGTAAATATGAAATGCTAAGATAATAAATAATACATCGCCCACCGAAAAATCTACTAGATAAACACTATCCTCAAACTGGGAAAGAGAAACTGATTTTTACCGGATAAATTTAGGGGGTGTAGGAGGAATATCGGCAATGAAGTAAAGTTTGGTAACAAGACTCAACACTTGTGCTCCTTAACTAAACTGTAAAGTTCGAGCTCTTCAAACTGCCCTCGGTGAAAAACACGCTGTTTTTGGCTACCTTCCTGCGTCATTCCCAGCTTTTTTAGCACCTTAGCCGAGGCTATATTCCGCCTGAGACAAGTTGCATAAATGCGATCGATCTTTAATGTTTCAAATATTCAAGACTGATTTAGTGTAATTGATTCGTTTTTTTCTCAAGAATTATGTCTGCTAACACTGCAAAAAATCATTACTTCCGATTGGCATTGTTCTGGGCGTTTCTGGGTAGTTTGGGAAGCTTGGCGGTGTTCCCTTATGCCCTGTCTCTCAATCCGGCAGTAAGTCAATTGCCTGCACCGCTACCTGTTGTGGCGATCGCCTCCGCCCTGCAAACCGGAATTTTTCTAATTCTATTTTGTTGGATTGGACTGCGCCTCGGTAACTCGATCGGACTTGATACGCCCATAGCTCGTGCTTTGGTATATCGACAGCCTTTCGCGCCAATATCTAAATCTGCCCTTAACACGGCGCTAATTGTAGGCTGCATCGGTGGAATCGTCCTGATTGGATTGAGTTTAGCTTTCCAACCTTGGATGCCGCCAATGGCAACTCCAACAACGCTAGAAATTGATCTCTGGAAACGCATCTTAGCTTCACTCTACGGAGGCATCACCGAAGAACTCTTGCTGCGACTGTTCGGTATGACATTGATTGCGTGGCTACTTTGGAAGATTTTTGAGCGAGACAAACCGCAACCCTCTACATTGATTTTTTGGCTGGCAATTGTGGCGGCTGCAATATTGTTTGGTGTGGGTCATTTGCCCGCGGCTGCCAATGTCTGGGCATTAACCCCGATCGTCATTCTCCGCACCATTACACTCAATGCCGTCTTAGGGATTCCCTTTGGTTTTCTTTACTGGCGTTGGGGATTAGAATACGCTATGTTATCTCATTTTTTGGCCGACTTGGTACTGCACGGAATTGGAGGAAGTTAGCAGGAGATGCAAACAATGCAATGGTACAACGAACCTTTACAATGGCATGAGGATAACGATGTTATCCACATTACCGCCGACGCAAAGACTGACTTTTGGCGGCACACTCATTACGGATTCATTCGCGATAACGGCAACTTTTACTACAGTCAAGTATCAGGCGACTTTACAGCCGAAGTCAAAATTACTGGTTGCTATCGATCGCTCTACGATCAAGCAGGATTGATGATTCGAGAGAGCGAAAATATCTGGCTCAAGTGCGGTATTGAGTTTGTTGAGGGAGTGCAAAACGTGAGTGCGGTTGTGACACGAGACTATTCCGATTGGTCTGTTATTCCGCTTGAAGTGCCGCCTGTTTCCCTGTGGCTGCGGGTAAAGCGCCGAGCTGAAACGGTGGAAGTGCAATACTCGTTGAATGGGTCAGACTATTCAATGATGCGACTGGCATATCTAACTGAGTCACCAATCGTTCAAGTTGGGTTAATGTGTGCGGCTCCCCAAGGTGAAGGCTTTGCAGTCAAATTTGAAGGGTTTCAGCATAGTAAGCTGATCTAATGTGGAGGGTAAAAAAACCGATTTCTGCGCCACTCCCTATATAAAATTAAAATTAGGGGTGAGTGCTTTTCACTTACCCCAGCCATTTTTTGTCCGCTTTTTAACAAACCCATTGCAGCAAGAAATCGCCACAAAAGAGGAGCAATTGCTACTAGATAGCCTTGCCGGTACTCAGCGACAAAATCGTCAATACTCCTAGCAAATGACCTGCGCTCATGCAAGCCAAAAATGCCGGTACGCTAACATTGTTGAACAAAGACGGGAATGGCAAAGGCATTTTCGGCCCGACGTGGGGATACCAAATTCGGCGGCTGAGAACTAGCAATGCTAAGATATTGCAAACAAACATCACCAGAGGCTTTTGCCAATCTCCTGATGCTGTGTCAGTCACAGTCGATGCTACTACTGCCAGTAAATTTGAGTTAATCATCGTTGATGCTCCTATTTTTCATAAATTATCAGAAATGCTCGATGAGATTTCTTGCCAAAAATACAGCAGGGGCGATCGCCTTTACGCAATAAATATCTGTTGCTATTAATATTCACCGCGCCAGCGACAGCGCCCCCACCCATAATCATCGAATCACGGCAAGAAGTCTTTTAATGCCATTCAAAAGTAACGAAAGATACAAAGGGACAAAACCATACTCGCTGCCATTTGTAACTTTTAGCCTGTCTGGCAGTGGTGGCATTTTCTCACGCTGCCAGACAGGATAGACTGCTCGTCATTACTGAGCAATGTAGGTAGGCAGAAAGTGGAGAATGTCGCGCAGAACGCTATATCCAGCAGCATCCCAGAGCAAATAAGCTAAGAAACCGATCATCGCTAAGCGACCGTTCCAAAGTTCTGCTTGCGGGTTGAAGCCAAACAAAAAGGCATTCCGATCTTTGCCGTTGTAAGCATTAGCCGTAGGAGGCAGGTTAGTAGGACGAGTTTCCATGTTTTTACATTCCTTAACAATGTTCGCTTCTCATGGTAGCGACCTAATTTCTGCTTTGCTATCTGTCTCTAGGCCCAAGATACAGACAAGTCTAAAGGAGGATTTAGAAACAAAAAATAAAGTGTTAACTTTTGTTGCGCGAGATTTTTCAGCGATCGCCTGTATCTGTAGATACTAAATAAAACTAGAAGTTGAGATTGCTGCTGTGAAAAGCCCGATCGCCCCGTAGCGGCAAACAACGGCGCTGGTGACTCGACAATACTGAAGCCGCGCTCTGATAGAGGCAAAAAAATTTACTAAATTGGAACTTAAAACCCGAACACGATCGTCCTTGAGTTAACTAAAATAAGAGATAAACAGATCGATCGGGAGAAACAGTTATCGAAACCATCTACGGCAATCTTCAAGGTTTAAAGTCCAGCCAGCTCAAGCAACTCGAAAAGCTTTACCACCAGCGACTACCGGGCGATCGCATCACCACTGCAGAATTCGCCCAGCGCGTCGCAGCCATCAGCACGGAAATAGACAAACCAATCTGCACCTACATCAACCGCCGCGGACAAGTAATTCGCGTCGGCGTGGGTACACCCCGCCAAACGCAGATTGCGCCCCTAGAACTGCCCCGCTACGGGGGAGGTCGCCTCAGCGGCATTCGCTGCATCGCCACCCACCTAAAGCCAGAAACCCCAAGCGAAGCAGCCCTCACAGCAATGGCAATTCAGCGCCTGGATGCCCTGGTTTGGCTGACACTGACGGGGGGAGGATTTCAGCGCCGCGGCGGCGGTGCGACTGGTTACATCCAAGAAGCTTATCTCGCTCACCTGATACCCCAGGGAGATCGGCCAAATTTTGAGTTCTCTGTTTTGAGCGCTCAGTTAGAACCAGATTCAACTGATGAAATAGAAGAGCCTTCAATTCAAAAGTCACTAATCAAAACTCCACACTTTCCCTGGAAAATATCAGAACCGTTGAATTTGGACGAACTCGCCGACCAAGACTTTCTGGATTTGGTGGAAGGACTCGAAGCAGAGTTTGAAGCAGAGTTTGTCGCGGGGGAGGTCGATGCAGACCAAGACAAAGTGCTGTTGGTAGGTGTAATGACTCAGCACATGACTCAGTTGGAGTTTGAGGACGGCCTGGCAGAAATCACACGGCTGGTTGAAAGCGCCGGGGGCAAGGTACTGCAAACAGTGCGCCAAAAACGCTCGCGCCCCAATCCGCAGACAGTTGTCGGCGAAGGCAAAGTTCAGGAAATTTCCCTCGCCGCTCAGACGGTTAGCGCTAACCTCGTGGTATTCGATCGCGACCTGACCTCCGCACAAATACGGAACTTGGAAACTCAGATAGGTATCCGCGTAGTCGATCGCACGGAAGTAATTCTTGACATCTTCGCCCAAAGAGCTCGATCGAGCGAGGGTAAATTGCAAGTCGAACTAGCTCAGCTAGAGTATGCCCTGCCCCGGCTCAGAGGTCGCGGTCAGGCAATGTCGAGACAGGGTGGCGGCATCGGTACCAGAGGCCCTGGGGAAACCAAACTAGAAACCGAACGGCGGACGATCGCCAAACGCATTTCTCGATTGCAGCAAGAAGTAAATCAACTGCTGGCGCACCGCTTCCGGCTGCGGCAGAATCGGCATCATCACGAGGTACCGTCAGTGGCGATCGTTGGCTACACCAACGCCGGTAAATCTACTCTGCTCAACCTGCTCACAAATTCCGAAGTCTATGCCGCCGACCAGTTATTTGCCACCCTCGACCCCACAACTCGACGGTTGACCATTCCCGGCGTCACCGGGGAACCCCTGTCGATCGTCCTCACAGATACAGTGGGCTTTATTCGCGAACTGCCTCCCGCCTTGATCGACGCTTTCCGGGCTACCCTCGAAGAAGTCACTGACGCCGATGCTTTGCTGCACCTCGTCGATCTCTCCCATCCCGCGTGGCAGAGCCAAATTCGATCGGTGATGAATATTTTGACAGATATGCCCGTAACTCCCGGGCCAGCCCTTGTAGTTTTTAACAAAATCGATGCCGTGGATGGAGAGACTCTCGCCCTGGCGCGAGAAGAATTTCCTCAAGCAGTATTTATTTCGGCGGCCAAAGGTTTGGGGATGGAAACTCTCCGCGACCGATTAGCTCAGCTCATTCAATACGCCCTCTACCCTCGGTAAACACTTAAATATTCCTTTTGAATAGTTGACATGGGGGAATATACGTACATATACTGAGGACAGATCTAGTCGGACTATGAGATGATAAAAGAGTAGTCAGATTGTGCATGGCAAAGTACAATACAGCAGCTCTATTTTGCGATCGGTTAAATAAATAATTTCCGGAGGCCGCGGTCAAGGTCAAAACACTCTTTGTTAATGGCTGTAAGGGCTGTTGGTTCAGAGGTTGCAAAAAGATGTTGCTTCACTCTGGCCCAACCACGGTACGCGACGTAAAGGTGAAAGAGAATAATATTATTATGAAAGTGTTTGGGCACTCACCTCAAGCGCTATACTATCTTTTACAGACGTCGGTCAGAGAATACATCCATTTATTGTAAGAACTCCAAAATCCTTGCCCGTCGTACAGCGCTAATCTCTAGGACTATTTCTATTTTTCGATTTTACCACTGTTTAACTAAATAGTTATGTGTACGCCACTGGCAAAACTAGCAATTGGACTCTCTGCCACAATGGCAACAGCGTTTTACTATCTAGCTGCCGCCCCTCCGGCTTCAGCAAAAGTAGATGTGTGTGGGCCTTTTAATTATTCTAGTGCCTGTGTCCCCGGCCAGGCATCACCACCCCCCAGGCAGGCATCAACACCAACGCAACCAGACCCGGAAGTGACGACCGAGCCGAGTTTGTCCCAAATATACACAAGCGGAGGAGGGACAGCCCCACCACCAACTGCTATTCCTGAACCCGGTACTGCGATCGCAGTCCTACTGATAGGTGCAGGAATGATCGGTTCGTGCAGAAAGCGAAACAAGCAGGTTGGTCCGCAGCGCTAGGCAGGCTGATGACCAACCTGTTTGCCTTCAAAATGTCTCCGTTTTTTTAAGCGTGAGTATTTGTTTACTTAAATTTATATAAAAAATAACTTGACACCTAGCTTGTGCGCTGCAAATAGAGCCGGATGTTGAAGGAAGAAAGCTATAGCGACTTCAGTAAGGGTAAAAACCAGGAAGAAGGCAAATGCACTTCCCGGCAAGGGTTTTAGCAATGAATAACCTCCGGTGCAACAGATAAGGTTGCTATATGTTGCTATATATAATAAAAATTAAAATATAAAAATTAAAATAAGATTGGTTAAGATAAATGCTTCGCACAGTTTTTGATATCCAACCGTAGAATAAGGGTTTCAACGCTCCTAGGCAAGTTGGCTACCAACGAAAAATCGAGGGTTTCAGCCTAGGAACTAAAAACAGTCCGCACTATGGTTAAGATTACAATTAAAAAATATTGTTATTGCTTGAGCGTCCCATGACCCCTAAAGTAGAAATTTACACTTGGAGAACCTGCCCGTTTTGCATTCGTGCCAAAGCACTGCTGAAACGAAAAGGGGTTGATTTTACAGAGTACGCGATCGACGGAGATGAAGCAGCACGGGCTCAAATGAGCGATCGAGCCAACGGAGGCCGCACCCTGCCACAAATATTCATTAACGACCAACACATAGGCGGCTGCGACGAAATGCACAAACTCGATGCTCTAGGTCAGCTAGACCCGCTGCTAGCAGCAAAATGAGGCATTCCCTGTCGAATTTTCCGTTAGCCCAAATTTTCCTGCGACCAATTCTTAATTTTAATTGACAATGAAATTTGCATTCATCATCGATCCCCTCGCGCGACTAATTCCAGGACACGATACCAGCGTAGCGCTGATGGAGGCAGCTCAAGAGTTGGGTCACGAAGTGTGGGCGACTCAAGCCAACGAACTAAGCGTCATCGGCGGCAAAACCTGGGCAATGCTCAGTCGGGTAGCCCTCACCCCAGTAAAAGTGGTAGATGGACGCTGGGAGGCGGCTGAGGCTTGGTACCAGGTAGAACATCCTACTTTGCAGCCTCTCGAAGCAATGGACGCAGTATTTATGCGGACAGACCCCCCAGTCAACATTCCTTACCTATACGCTACTTACCTTCTAGATGGCATCGATCCGGCTAAAACTTTGGTAGTTAACAGTCCCAAAGGATTGCGGGCGGCGAATGAAAAGATGTATGCTTTGCAATTTGAGGGAGCGATCCCCGAAACAATTGTTTCTCAAAACAAGCAGGTAATTCGGCAATTTGTTGAGAAAAAAGGGGCGGCAGTTCTTAAACCCTTGGGCGGCAAAGCTGGCGAGGGGATTTTGTTTTTGGAAGCGGACGATCGCAATCTCAACTCCCTGGTCGAAATTAGCACTCAACAAGGGCAAATTCCAGTGATGGTTCAGACTTATCTGCCGGAAGCAAAAGAGGGAGATAAACGGATTATATTGTTGGACGGTAAACCCATCGGTGCTATCAACCGTATTCCCACCGGCAATGAATTTCGAGGCAACATGGCCGTCGGCGGCCGAGTCGCAAAAACCGAAATTACCGATCGCGAACTGCAAATTTGCGCTCAGTTAGAACCCGTGCTGCAACGGGACGGACTGTACTTTGTCGGCATTGATATCATTGGCGGTTATCTCACAGAAGTTAATGTCACCAGCCCTACAGGGATCAGAGAAATTGACTTGTTTGACGGCGTTAGTTTGGGCAAACAAGTAATTGAATGGGTAGTTAGTCAGTAGTCAGTAGTCATGGGAGCATCTCAGTTTTGTAAAAAGCATTTTTTTTATTGTAGTGCGAGCGTCCCCGCTCGCGTATTGTACAATACGCGAGCGGGGACGCTCGCACTGTAAATGCAAAACTGAGATGCTCCCTTAGTCAGTAGTCAGTAGTCAGTAGTCATTAGTCAGTAGTCATTAGTTATTAATTATTAGTTATTAGTTAGTGGTCGCAGCTAACAAATAACTAATCACAACTAACAACTAACAACTGCCAACTACCAACTACCAACAGCCAACAGCCAACAGTCAACAGTCAACAGTCAACAATTATTAAATTATGTCAAAAATTGGCGTTGCAGTAGTCGGTACAGGTTTCGGTCAAAAAGTACACATTCCCGGACTTCAGGCCCATCACCGGACAGAGGTTGTGGCTGTTTACCACCGGAATTTAGACAAAGCAAAGGATCTCGCATCTACCCACAATATCCCCTACGCTTGCGACTCGATCGCCGATATAGTAGCGATCCCCGAAGTAGCGGGTGTCAGCATTTCCACACCGCCATTTTTGCATTTTGAAATGGCAAAAACCGTCTTGGAAGCAGGCAAGCATTTATTATTAGAAAAACCCACAGCCCTGACAGCAAATGAAGCCAGGGAACTTTACCGATTGGCCAACAACGAATCTCCAACCGATTTTAAAAATGGTGGTTCGAGAGCAATTGCCACAATGGACTTTGAGTTTCGATTCATCCCCGCATGGCAAATGCTAGCAGAATTATTGGCAGCAGAATATGTGGGAGAAAAGCGTTTAATTAAGATTGATTGGCTAGTATCGAGCCGTGCTGATGCGAGTCGCCCTTGGAATTGGTACGCGCAAAAAGAGCGAGGCGGCGGCGTTTTGGGCGCGACAGGTTCTCACGTTTTTGATTATATTAGCTGGCTGTTCGGCCCGCCCCAAAGGCTTTCTGGGCAATTGATTACAGGAATTTCGCGGCGGCCCGATCCGAATGATTCGGGAAATTTAAAATTAGTTGATGCAGATGATTCTTGCACGTTGATGTTGGAATTAGCCGGGGGAACGCCTTGTCAAGTTTGTTTGAGTTCTGTTACTTATCAAGGGCGGGGACACTGGGTGGAAATATACGGGAGTAAGGGTACGTTGGTGTTAGGAAGCGACAACCAGCAAGATTACGTCCACGGATTTCGCTTGTGGGGTTCCCAAGGTGGAGAACCTTTAGCTGAAATCAAAATTCCTCAAAGATTGGAGTTTCCTCAAGTTTATCCAGACGGGAGAATTGCACCGTTTATTCGAGTAGTAGATAGGTGGGTTGAAGCAATAGATACCGGTAAATCCTTGATACCGTCCCTCAGAGAAGGGGTTTACTCGCAGTTGTTGATGGATTTGACCCAGGAGTCGAATGCTACGGGGACTTGGGTAGATTTACCGAGTATAGATAAATTTTTGGGCACTAAGTAAAAGTAAAAACTGCCAAAGCAATCTCACGCACTCGATCGCACCCCAAACCCGATAAACTACAAATAGAGAAACTCAATCCCACCCTATATCCAGAGTCGGTAGTTGTCAGTAACGAGCGGGCTAAAGCCACGCTCGCTTGTAAGAGCGATCGAGCAAGCTGTACTGACCAGCTATCGCCTTAACTGGCTACGTTATTTAGGTCACGACACCCGCTTGATGCGAAGCTAGTCCCTTGCTCTGTCGCTAGTAGTTAAACAGCCTTAAAGTCACGCTCGGCAGTGCTGCCAGCCTAACAAGCCTCTATAACATTGACCGACAAGCTAACATTACCCCGCAAGGGAGATCGAGGCAACCATACCTCACCAGAGGGGCAACCATACCCCTCTACCCCGCAAGGGGATTCAAAGCGATTGAAATCGCCGGGTCGTTTTCCTCTCAGGACTAAAGTCTCTGAGCTTCCCACTTACCGAGCTTTTTTGTGAATGGCGCGCCCTGAAAGTCCTTGCCTCAGTATAGCGATCGCTCGCCTGAGAACCGCTGGGGCAAACCATTTTGCCACTTGGGTTCTACAAGCTCCCTATCCCAGCGGGTACGTTCACCACGACTGTATGTGGCCCGATACCCTCTCCCAATCTTGGAAAGCTTGGCAGGAAATGTTTTCGCCCTCCGGGACAATTCACGAATTGCCCCTAAATCCTGATGGCAGTTTCGTCTCGGCGGAAAACAACCAGAATATATTGGCAGAAACTGAACAACGAATACCGACGCCCTCTGTGCCGCTCCACCTCGGTCAACAGGGGTGGGGCGACAAGGGGGATCAGCATCCGCCTCGGCCACCGGCAAGCTACAGCAGTCGCCTGATGCAGCATTTGGGGATTAATCTTTGGCAGTGGCTGTTTGAAGGGCCGATTCAGGGTAGTCTCCAGGAAAGTAAAGGTATCGCGATCGGGCAAAATCTACCCCTGCGAGTGCGCGTAGACTTGCGCGAACCGTATTTAATTGCTTTGCCTTGGGAAATTATGCAGCCTCAAGCCGGTCAACCGGCAATTTCTCTGTCGCAGCAACTGCTGTTCAGCCGCACTACCAGCAATGTTGAACCTTTGCCACCCCTGCATCCTGCGGAGTCGCTCAACATTTTGCTAGTTTTGGGACAAGCAGAACCCGGCCGCGGTGCTAATTCTCAATTTTCCAGCAGTAATAACGGTCATTTGCAGTTGGGAGAAGAAGCACTCGCCCTAGCTGGGGTTCTAGAAAGTGCTTTTCAAACCGACGACAGCGGCAAATATTCTGACATCAGCGTTCCGACTCGCGTCGATACTCTGATCGAACCTACTGCGGCGGAACTAATTTCTCGGCTGGAAACGCAAGCTTACAACATTCTGTTCTACGCCGGCCACGGGATACCGGGCCCCGACGGCGGTTTGCTGTTTTTGGGGCCGGAAACGGTGATTAATGGCACTGAACTAGCTCAGGTATTAGTTCGGGGCCGCGTAACGCTGGCGGTGTTTAATGCCTGCTGGGGAGCTCAGCCGGCGGTGGAGAGGTTGCACTCAACTAACGGCCAGCAACAGGCGATGGCCCGTAGCAGTTTGGCTGAGGTACTGATCCATCACGGGGTGCCTGCGGTGTTGGGGATGCGGGACTCGATCGCCGATCGCGAGGCCCTGAGTTTTATCCAAAGTTTTGCTCAAGCTTTGGCCAGTCGGATGTCGATCGATCGGGCAGTCGCCGTCGCCAGACAGCAGTTACTGACGCTCTACAAGTTCAATCAACCGGCTTGGACGCTGCCTGTGCTGTATATGCACCCTGAGTTTGACGGTCAGCTAACTGAGCCGGTAGATGACCTCAAAACTGAGTTGCCTTTAAATTCTTCTACTTGGCTGGGACGGTTGCCGTCTTGTGCTTATTTGCGGGGGCGCGATCGACCAAATGCCAAATCCACCGACTCAACCAATCAGGTTTGGCCGATTCGCGCGGGTATGGTTCGAGTCGGACGCTGGGAAGAAAACGACGTAGTGATTCGAGAACAGTGGGTTTCTCAAAAACACGCCGAGATTTTCTGCCGAAACACTATCGGAGATAGCCGCGAAGAACCTAGCTACTTCCTGCGCGATTTTTCTCGCTACGGGACTCTAGTTTTGGGATCTGAGGGATGGCAGAGAGTTCACCACCAAGAATTGCTGCTACGCAGCGGGACTCAGCTAAAATTTGGCAGTTCTCAAGGTCAGATTTTTGAGTTCACTATTGAGGTTCCTAAAACTTCGGGGTACAGTGAGACTGATTGCGGAACGAATTAAGGTGCGGGTGTAGCTAATGAAGACAAGCGGCGAGTGGCACAGCAAAGTTCTGGACGTTGAGTCTCCAGTCTGAATTTAAAAGAGTTATTTACCACTGATAGCTCGCAACTAGCTCTTGGCACAGTCCCCCCTCTGTCTTTTCCTTTTCCCACTTAGGTATTACATCATGGCTACCCAATCTGCTGATTCTGAATATTTTCGCGACTCTCAAACTCAGGCCCAGATGGAACTTCTCGCCACAATTGTTCAGACTGATGTTGCTTACCCCTGGAATCCTGCACAGCTTGAATCGGAATCTTATTTAACTGCCCTAGAGCAGGAATTTGCGCTATCTGATTCATTCAGCGACAGCGATATTGCCCTGAAGTCGCAAGTTTTATTTTCGCAATTAGAACAAGTTTGGCTGACGACTGCTCTGCAAAAGTCTTTGCGCGAGAAATTTGCTCGCGTGCCTCAAGATTTTCTGGCCAGCATCGCTCAAAGCGTTCAAAACGCAACTGTTAAGTATCAATCTTTAGCTGACCAAATGGTAGAGTGCGTCTTAGATATTTTGCCTCAGTGGGCTGAGGAAGATTTGCAGGTGTTGGCACGTCCTTTGGCTTATGCGATGCGAGATGTGGATTCGGAAGGGGGGGAATTGGTCATGGCGACTAAAAGACCTTGGGATCAATTGTCGGAAATAGAACAAGCCAGAGTTAGTTTGGCGGTCGCCCGCTATGCAATCTCGCAATTAGAAATTGCTGATTAGTTTTTTGATGGCTTTGTTTTTGTGCTGTGAGCGCGGTAATTTTTTTAAATTAATATAAAATTTATCTACCTTTAGTTAGATGTCAAATTCATCTAATTGCTAAATCCTAGGGATTGCTATAGTTTGATATAGCAATCCTATTTGATTTGTAGAGTAGCACCAATCCGTAGTATTTCGGCGTAATCCGAGGTATTGCAGCTACTCCAGACCACTCAAAGCGAGTAATCGTTATCTCTAAGCGTTTAAGTTCACACCTTGGGATTCGCTAGTTCCAAGCTCTGTAAGTAGATTGTTAAACATCCGAGATTGGTTAGAGGAAGTGCAATCTGCATAGTACCGAGAAGATAACAGGGTTGAAGCAAACTTTACTTTTAGGAAACAACGCCAAAATGTTGAAACCCAATTTCGTTTTTGTAATTGATGCTAAAAAGAAACCGCTTACACCGTGTAAGCCTTCTATGGCGAGACGTTTATTATCGATGGGTAGAGCATCTGTTTTTAGAAAATATCCGTTCAGCATCATTCTCAAAAAAGAGGTTGCAGATATTCCTAAAGCCGTCACAATTAAACTAGACCCCGGTTCTAAAACCACAGGGATTGCTCTTGTTCAAAACGACAAAGTAATCTTTGGTGCTGAGTTGACTCATCGCGGTCAAGCCATCAAAGCATCTTTAGAATCCCGTCGTTCTCTACGTCGGGGGAGGCGTTCTCGTCACACTCGCTATCGGCAAGCACGGTTTCTCAATCGCACCCGCCCTTCAGGTTGGTTGCCTCCAAGTTTGCAGCATCGCGTAGAAACTACTTTGACATGGGTGAATAAATTAATCAAATTTGCACCCATCAGTGAGATCGTTCAGGAGCTTGTCAGATTTGATTTACAACAACTTGAAAACCCAGAAATCTCAGGCATTCAGTATCAGCAAGGCATTTTATGTGGGTACGAAATCCGCGAGTATTTATTGAATAAATGGAACAGGAAATGCGCTTACTGCGACGTGACTGACACACCATTGCAAGTCGAACACATCCAGCCCAAAGCAAAAGGTGGCACAAATCGGATCTCCAATCTGTGCCTGGCTTGCGAGAAATGCAATCTCAAAAAAGGGACTCAGGATATTAGCGTTTTCTTAGCCAAAAAGCCAGATGTTCTGCGATCGGTTCTAGCTCAAGCAAAGCGCCCCTTAAAAGACGCGGCTGCGGTCAACTCAACCCGATGGGCATTGTTCAACCGACTCAAAGAAACGGGTATTCCTGTCTCGGAGGGTTCGGGTGGTCTGACCAAGTACAACCGCACTCGACTTAGCCTGCCTAAAACTCACTGGTTAGATGCGGCTTGTGTGGGTCAGATTGATTCCTTGGAGATGCTCGCCTTACAGCCCTTGCTGATTAAATCAACAGGACAAGGGAATCGACAGTCCACTAGAAACGATAAATACGGTTTTCCTTGTGCCAAGCCTAGACAGTCTTTTACTCATTGTAGGACTGGTGATATTGTTGCCATTCAGCTTCTAGAAGACCGCAAGCGATTCCAATCAGGACTTTACGTTGGACGGGTCAAGACTCCAACAGATAAAGGTGTTGAGATCAAGATCGGTAATTTTCGACTAAGTACAAAAGATCTGAGCAACGTCAAATTCTTGCACAAACAAGATGGCTATCAATATGCGTCAATCAACTCCGCTTTACTCCAATAAAGGCGTTTCTAGTAATTAGACAAGATATAGCCTTTCTCTGTAACATGAGGTGCACGCTTGATAAGCGGGCATAGGCCTCCGTGGGCATAGGCCTCCGTGGGCATACCTCACCAAGATTGAGAACTGGTGTAATTTTTTTTGAACTATAGCAAGCGCGCCCGACGTTTATGACTGAGATGTGGCAGAATTTTTAGTAAGATTTTTATGGGCGGCGTCGCAGAAACGGCCCCCAAGAAATATTTTTTATTATGGAACAGGCCGGAAAGCCTGTTACGGACATTGCTGAAATCCTTGCCGAATATTGCTTCTGACCGAAAGCATCCAGGATACAAGCCCCCCAATTTATCCGGGGGGTCAATGCTTCAATTCTAAAATCTAAAATCTAAAATCTAAAATCGATTGACTTCTCTCCTCGGTAACTAAAGCCTTCTTCCTTCTTCCTTCTGCTATATTTGGCCAGGTTTGGACTCGCTTAGCAGTTTGCCAACAGCAAGCAAGATGAATTATCATACAAGGGTCAGAATGTTAAAAAATGTAAATAGAGTAATTGGGGTGTGTCGGAATTTTCAACTGAAGTAAAAAGTGGACAGCAAGAAACCCTTACTGTGGCATGCACGATCGGGACTTTAAAATTATTTTATGACAACTTCAAGATTTGATTTTCAAGACTTGAAACGCCGCTTTGGGCGGATTTCGCGGGTGCCGACGGCAACGCTAGTCGTGTTGGGGGTGGTTGCTTTCGCAGGTGCGATCGCCGGGGCCTGGTTTGCCGGTGAAGGTACAGTCAGCGGTATTTTTGCCACAATCAACATTTGGCAGCAAAACCCGCCTGTGTGGCTGCAAGTGCCTGCTACGAGCAAGATGTATTTGTTAGTGCCGACTTTTGTGCTGGTTTCGGCCGCTTTAGCTGCAATTAAAATTTCGCCTCAACCGCAGAAATGGTCGCGCGCTGTAGTAGTTGCAATAATTCTAGCTTTAACCATTCGCTACGTTTTATGGCGATCGCTCGCTACTCTAAATTTAACCGATCCCCTCAACGGTATCTTTAGTTTAGGGCTGTTTTTCCTAGAAATGCTACTGGTTTTCAACACCAGTATTCAACTGTATTTAATGCTGAGAATGAAAGACCGGCGTCGAGAAGCCGATCGCATGGCAGTTGCAGTTGAAGCTGGAAACTTCACCCCGCCCGTAGATATTTTTATCCCAACTTACAACGAACCTGCTTTTATTTTACGGCGCACAGTAATCGGCTGTCAAGCTTTAGATTATCCCAACAAAAAAGTATATTTGCTCGACGATACCAAGCGGCATGAAATCAAGTTGCTGGCAAAAGAACTGGGATGCGAGTATATAACCAGACCCGATAATATTCACGCCAAAGCTGGAAACATCAATCATGCCACAGCCCTAACTAATGGAGAACTAATTGTAGTTTTCGATGCCGATTTTATTCCCACTAAAAACTTTTTAACTCGAACAGTTGGATTTTTTCAAAATCCCGAAATCGCCCTCGTTCAAACACCGCAAAGCTTTTACAACCACGACCCCATCTCCCGTAATTTAGGTTTAGAAAATGCGATCGCGCCGGAAGAAGAAATCTTTTACCGGCAAATTGAAATCATCAAAGACAGCGCCGACAGCGTAGTTTGTTGCGGTACATCTTTTGTAGTGAGGCGGAGTGCTTTAGAAACAGCGGGAGGCTTGGTCACAGATTCAATCTGCGAAGATTATTTTACCGGAATTCGGCTGTCAGCAACCGGATATCGCTTAGTTTATTTAGATGAAAAATTGAGTGCGGGTTTGGCGGCTGAAAATATAGAGGCTCATCTAAATCAAAGGCTACGCTGGGCGCGAGGCACGCTTCAGGCATTTTTTATTGATTCCAATCCTTTAACAATTCGCGGTCTTACATTCGTACAAAGGCTATCTCATTTGGAGGGATTGCTGCACTGGTTTACCAGTTTAACCAAGGTTTTATATCTGTTGATACCTTTAGCTTATTCATTTCTCGGCATAATTCCTTTGCGGGCAAGTGGGCCAGAATTGCTGTACTTTTTCCTGCCTTACTATTTGGTGCAACTTACTGTGTTTTCTTGGCTGAACTGCAGATCGGGATCGGCTTTGCTTTCCGATATTTATTCGTTCGTCCAGTGTATTCCTTTAGCGGTGACGGTAGTGAGTTCCATGCTGAATCCCTTTGGGAAAGGGTTTCAGGTGACGCCAAAAGGAATTGCGAGCGATCGCTTTCGTTTTAACTGGAATTTGGGATGGCCTTTGATTGTCTTGTTCGCAGCTACAGCAGTCAGTTTGTGGCACAGTTTAAACATTAATTTAGTGAAAAATGTTGGCACCGTACAGTCCATATCAGAAAGTGCACATTTGTTGTCAAAAGGAATGAGTTTGGGATGGGTGTGGAGCGCGTACAACCTGCTGATGATCGGGATTGCATTACTGATTTTGGTGGATATTCCTAAGCCGGACATTTACGAATGGTTCAATTTACGCAGGGTTGTACAATTAAATATTGGCGGTAAAAGTTTTTGGGGTATAACCACTGTAATTTCGGAAAGTGGCGCTGAAGTTGCTCTGACTCAGTGGCCAAGTTTTGCGGTGAAAGGTAAGGGTAGTAAAGAGAGTTTGACCCCAGCAGAGATTTTGCCAAAATATGCCGTTCAGACAAGTTTATGGCCGGGTAAAATAAAAGCGCTCTCTCGCAGTGCGGCAGTCAAAGCAAGGAGATCCTTAGCGCCGTCTTTTGTTGATTTGGGCACTGAGCGTCCTTGGGCCAAAGGTTTGATTGATTGCGATTCGGCGACTCTGAAAATTATGGAAGAGAACTGTTTTATTCCTGTGGCTAAGATTGAGTTGGTGAGCGATAAATCTCAGTTGGGGTCTAGTTTTCGGGATGGAAAAGACGGCAGTTTTGTGGAATTTCCCACTGTGCGAATTGCGTTCGATCGCCTCAACATTAGCCAGCACCGCTGTTTGATCGAAATGCTGTACTGTCGCCCGGGCCAGTGGCAGCGGCAGGAAACTCCCGGAGAATGGCGATCGCTGTGGCTGTTGTTGAGAATTGCTTTGAAACCGAGGGCTGTTTTTGAGAGGAATAGGGCAGTTAGGCCGATCGGAGTTTCGCAACTTTAGATCGAGTTTCCATGCCGGCCGGGTTTCACCAAACCTTTATCGCGCCAACAAACAATCCCATCAAGCTGCCCCCGCCAAGGAACAATGGTAGATTTTATAGCAACCGCCCAGACGGTTAGGACGTTGTTAATGGCTGACACGATTGATTTTATTGCTTCTTCCTTCTTCCTTCTTCCTTCTGCTATACATAGACAAATGACCCGAACTTGTTTTTTAATTAATCGGCACAAACTCGTAACCGTAACGGGTTCGATTTCCGGGTTTAACAGTTACTAACTGAACTGCTCGATTGCGATCGCCCGAAGGTAAAAATCGAATCGGGCCCGATGCTCCATTTGCCGAAAAATCTGACGCCGATAAAGCTTGTTGAATGCCTGTACGAGTCGGATTGCGCCCTAAACCGACAATTAACGCGATCGCCGCGTCGTAGGCTAAAGCTGTGCGCCAACTTACTTCAGCATTCCACAGTTGTTTGGATGTTTGGGGAAAGTTTGACTGCGGATCTGCGAGAATGTGCCAAGGAACAGCCAGCACCATATCTGTTGCTCCTGCGCCACCGATTTGCAGTGTTTTAGCAGTATAAGCACCGTCTCCTGCTAGTAACGGCAGCCGTTTGGCGTTTACTTGCACTACTTGCAAAGCTTGGTCGAGCGTGGCTGAATCGGATGCTAACATAATTACTTCTGCTCCTTGGGCGATCGCACTTTTAACGCTCTCGGCGGCATTAAAATTGCCCTTAGCAAAGTCAAATTCGGATACGATTTGTCCTCCATCGGCGTAATTAGCAGTGGTGAATTCATTTTTTAAAGATTTGCTATAACTGCTGGCAGAATTGAAAAATACAGCAGCTTTTTGCTTTTGCAATTTTCCCAGCATATAGCGGGAAAGAGCATTCGCCGCAAATCGATCGCTCGGCACTGTCCTAAATATATTGCTGCCAATTCCTGAGAGTTGCACAGAGGTACTGATGGGAGAAATTGCTACTAATTGATTTTGCTGGTAAATCTTGCTGGCTGCTAGCGTTGCGTCAGAACTAAAATGCCCGATCACTCCTAAAACTTCAGAGTTATTTGCGAGCGCGCTGGCAATTTGCGAGGCAATCTCTGGGTTGTTGTCGTCGTTAGCAATTAGCACTTTTAATGGAGTACCGCTAATGCCGCCGCTTTGGTTGATTTCATTTTGAGCTTGAGCGACTCCCCGCAGAATTTCTAGAGCAGCATTGATATCGCCGCCAATGGGAACTGCGGCGGCAAGTGTGTAGGATTTCTGAGCGCCGATGCGGGCGTTGTTGAGGTAAATTAGTGCTTCGGGATCGTTGCGATTCGTTTTCAGCGAAGCTTGTAAGTCGGAAATAGCTGCGTTATAGTTGCCAGATGCGATCGCCTGTACTGCTGCTTGCTTGGTTGTTGTTGCTTGCTCTGGAATTAACAGTTTGTTCCCCGCACTCAGACGCTGCCCAATTGCCTGCTCTGACTGCGGCGAATTCCCCGTCGGAGACTGGGAAAATGTCGGATTTGGGGGTGATGAACCTCCGAGATTGATGCCGCCTCGGCTTGTCAGCCACCAAATACCTGCACCGGCTAGCCCGATCGTAATTAGGAGCGATAATACCAGAACAACGGTTTCATTTTTTTGGGACATGGCGGCAGAATTTTAGATTTTAGGTTTTAGATTCAAAGAAGGAAGGAAGTTCGGCCACGAGCAATGTACCGGATGTAACGCATTTAATAATAAGTTTTCCTTAATTTAATAATGAATGCACCAATTATTCTACTTGTGCTACTGGAGATAGATGATTTTTCGCTGACATATACATATATTTTAGCGCTTGGTAATTTATTTCAACTTGATATTCTACAATCTAACTGCGTAGCAGCTTTGATCCAGTGACGTTAACTGTGAAACCTGCGGATTGTCCCGTATCTGAGGGTTTGGCTTCTTCGCCCTATTTGGCGCTGCTGGGGGTGGAAGCCATTTCGGGTGTGATTTCTGGTGCTGTTTGAGGTACCGTGTCTCCTGAGTCTGCGATCGGCGGGCGTGCGATCGGGGTATTGTACAATTTGAGGATGATTCTTGTGGGGAATAGGGGTTAGCGTCCCGCCTGGTGTGAAAATACACCCCTTCGGGCCAAGAGATCCCATCCCACAAAACAATCAAAATCATCCCGCTATTATGCAACGCCATAAATAGGGCTGTGGCGATTGCGATCGTCACGTTAAAACAGCCTCTACCATCGGTGCTTATTCTGAGGCTTGCTGTGGCATCAGGTGGTTGTTTTGACTGTACCACAAGCTGATTGCTGCGATCGCTATGCCGTCATCTAGGACCACCAGGGAACCCGGTATTTTCCCTGTTTCTTTTTCCCTCCTTGAACAGCTTGCTCGCGGCTACGAAGCCTGGAGTAAAGAGTGGCTGGCTTAGAGCTTGCTTAACTTGTTGACTGCCGTTTTATTTGCGGTCATACTTCCTACTAAGGTAGAACAATCAGCTACATTTAGTTTGTTGCGAATCCTACTTTATAGGTTTTTTTATGTTGTTTAGCTTTTTGTAAACATTTTTGAGCGGTTCATATCACAATTTTTTAATAAATTCTTTTTCTTAATTATATCTTTATTTTTTTGCCCAACCTAGACAGTGGGGGAGTTTTAAATTATCCAGGAGCGGGAAAAGATTAAAGTTTTTTTAAGTTTGACAAAATAAAGGACATCTTTTGTAATATAAAGAAGAAAGTTGAAAAAATTATAAAGACAAACTAATTGGATAAAAGTGTCGCTAAGGTAGTAAAAATGACGGTTGGTCAGAGAAAAAGAGTGTTAAGCTAGGCTAAGCTCAGCCAAAGCAAAACCTCGATATTTAATTAAGTTCGATCGATAACAAAGGCTAAGGTAAAGTTCATGGCAAACTCAGTTTTAAATCAGCCAAACGCAGCAGGAGTGCAGTGGCAGCCAAAAGATATTATCCGCAGCCTAGTGTGGAAAATTGCGATCGCAACCTGGCTGTTAATGGCTGTAGGCAGCGCCACGCGGGTGATGAATGCGGGGCTCGCTTGCCCCGACTGGCCGCTGTGCTACGGTCAATTAATACCCGCAGCGCAAATGAATTTGCAGGTATTTCTGGAGTGGTTTCACCGGTTGGACGCAGCGGCAATTGGCTTGAGCGCGATCGCACTTTTAGGACTATCTTTGTTTTACCGCAGCCGCCTGCCCAAATGGCTGCCTTGGGCGAGCGCCGGAGCACTATTTTTAATCGTTTTTCAGGGCGTATTGGGCGGCTTGACAGTAACACAACTGCTGAGATTTGACATCGTTACGGCTCACTTGGGAACCGCTTTACTGTTTTTTGGCGCCCTGCTAGTCATCGGTTTCATGCTGACTCCCTACGAAGCTACAGGCAATACGGGCAAATTAGCTTGGGTAAGTTCGATCGCAGCATTGTTAGTTTACCTGCAAAGTTTGCTAGGCGCATTGGTAGGCTCTAGATGGGCACTGCACCAATGTTTGGACTCCTCAGAATTGTGCTCGGTAATGAACAGCCACATCGCCGGTATCGTACCAGCTACAGCAGCGACTTTAGCCGTAGCAGTCATGGCTTGGCGGCAGCCTGCACTGAGTCCAAATTTGCGAAAACTGGCTAATTGGGCGAGTGTTTGCCTCATTGCTCAATTAGTTCTGGGATTAGCAACTTTCCGGCTGCACCTTCAGGTAGAACCGCTGACAGTCGCCCACCAAGCAGTCGGTGCTGCTTTGCTGGGAACCCTGATAGCTTTTAGTGTTTTAGCTTGGCGCGATCGAGTTGTATCAGCTTGAGAGTAATATTATGTCCGGTAGCATCGTTATTATATAGTGCAAGGTCTTGTAGGGGCGGATTCACCATGATTCTCGATCTAAAAGCCAACAGTTTCATAAACCCGCCCCGCCCATACAAGCACGAATCAACCGGACATGATATAGAACGCAGATTTATCTATTCCTTGAG
Organism: Microcoleus sp. T3_D1; assembly: GCF_036700405.1. Classification (NCBI taxonomy): domain Bacteria; kingdom Bacillati; phylum Cyanobacteriota; class Cyanophyceae; order Oscillatoriales; family Microcoleaceae; genus Microcoleus; species Microcoleus sp. T3_D1. Next base: position 56,258 of record NZ_JAUBOV010000028.1, on the reverse strand, counting down.
TAAGAGAGGGCTGATTTATCCCTCGGTGGGGGCGGGTTTATTAATCCTTTTAGCTACAGCAAATATCTCTCGTAAAACCCGCCCCTACGAACCAATGACAAATGACAACTAACAACTAACAACTAATAACCGATGCAAGAAGTTCTTACCAACGACAGCCCCCGCCTCCACGAAAACTTTTCGCAAGTCGTGAAAAGTTACTATCAACTAACAAAACCCAGAATTATTTTACTGCTGCTAATCACCACCTCAGCAGGAATGTGGATGGCGGCCAAAGGAGAAGTCGATCCGCTATTGCTGGTATCAACTATTACCGGAGGCGCTTTAGCTTCTGCGTCGGCGAATACGATTAATTGTGTCTACGACAGCGACATCGATTATATTATGGAGCGCACCCGGTGGCGGCCGATTCCTTCCGGGCGTGTGAAGAAGCGCGATGCTTTGATATTTGCGATCGCCCTAGCTACAATATCCTTTACATTGCTGACAGTTGTTGCCAACTTATTAGCCGCATTGCTAGCAATGTCAGGCATCCTTTTCTATGTCCTAATTTACACCCACTGGCTGAAGCGTCACAGCGTGCAAAACATTGTCATCGGCGGTGCAGCCGGGGCGATTCCCCCGCTAGTTGGGTGGGCTGCGGTTACGGGAGATTTGAGTTGGGGTGCGTGGCTGCTGTTTGGGATTATATTCCTGTGGACACCGCCGCATTTTTGGGCATTAGCAATGATGATTCGCGACGAATACAAGGAAGTAGGGGTGCCCATGTTACCGGTAATTGAGGGCGACGAAGAGACAGCCCGCCAAATTTGGATTTACACGCTATTGATGATTCCTGCAACTTTGCTGCTAGTTTATCCCCTGAATTTAGCGGGCGCGGTGTATGCGGGAACAGCTATTTTCCTCGGTGCTATTTTTGCCCAAAAAGCTTGGTTGCTGTTGCAGACTCCAGAGGATAAGATTGTGGCGCGATCGCTCTTCAAATACTCTATTCTGTACCTGATGCTATTGTGCGCCGGAATAGTCGTTGACAGTTTGCCTGTGACTCATAATTTGACTACTGCTGTTGTACAAAATGTGCAAACTTTGATTAGTGCGGTTGTAATGTAGTAATCAGTTAAATTGCCATGATTAAAATGAAGCCCGCATCTTGCGGGTTTTGTTTATGGTAAAATAGCAATAGTCATTCTTCCATCTGCGTAAATCTGCGTAAATCTGCTTTAATCTGCGGTAAAAAAAAGAGCGAAAGAACATGACAGAAACCATTTAGCTAAATATAAAATCACATTCCAGCTACTTTGAGCATCTTGAATAAATATACTAAGTGTAAAATTAAAATAGGAGGAAAGTTCTGATGGCTGAAAATACTGTGAAAGTAGACATCTCATTTCAATCACTGCTGGAAGCTATTTCGTCACTGGGAATTGCTGAAAGATACAAGATATGGGAATTTTTGGAAGCTGAATTATTCCCGAATGAGGACGATTCTCCAGAAGACCTTGCCGAAATTGAAGCGGCCCGTGCTGACTACAAAGCTGGAGATTACACGACTTTCGATCGATATATGGCCGGGCGGGCAAATTGCTGAGGCAAGTTAATGCGGTTTCTGGCAAATGAAAACTTTCTACCAAGTGACTTAACCATTTCGACAGATGAAACTACCCAACGGAGATAAGGCACTACTTGGTGACAAGCTTGAGCGATACTCACTAAATATGCAGCATCCCAAAGGAAAAGATAAAGCCATCCTATTTAGAAATAGATTGGGAATTACACTAGAAAACAAAGCTATTTTAGAAGCGGCTATATTAGAATCTGCGGTCAATCAGGATGCAGAAATTTATAAAAGTGACAACTATGGAACCCAGTATGATATCAAATTTTTCATGACTACGGAAACAGGAAGCTCTTGGGTGCTGTCATGTTGGATGATTCGCACCCATGAAGACTTTCCCAGGTTAACTAATACCTATCCTGTCAATAAGTGAGGATACTGTGATGACGTTACACGAGTATGATGTTGTTGCCTTGACCGAAGAAATTCAGGCAATCCATAAAGACACCTCTCAGCCCATTTTGCTCCGGCCCGGACAAGTTGGCACTATTCTGATGAGCTTTGAGGATCGTGCTTATCTAGTAGATTTTGCGGATGCTCAAGGTAATACCTATGCAATGGAAACCATTCCCTCAGAGAAACTCATGGAACTCGTTTATGAGCCACTTCCTGCCTACGCCTAACGCACAAATAATACTTTACACAGTATTGAGTTGGAAGTGGCGATCGCAGAATTATATCGCGGCGTGAGTTTCGGGCGATAAATGAAGTAAGCTAAAGACAAAGATTTTAAACAATTTTAAGCAATGCCAGCATCCGTTGCTTATCTGTTTGACAGAATCACAGTGAACCCAAGACAATGTGGCGGTCGTCCCTGCATCCGGGGAATGCGGATTCGAGTCATCGATATCCTAGAGTTGCTGGCTGCGGGTGAGCAAATTTTTAAGTTTATCGAAGAATTTCCAGACTTGGAAATTGACTATATTAAAGCTACGCTTCTGTATGCAGTCCGCAAGCTCGATCGTCCTGTTTTAGCCGCATGACAATTTGGTTGAATTTTCATCGAACGGCAGCAATTGCTATGTGAATTAGTGCCACTTTTGGTGACATACATCAGCGATCGATCGGCGGTATTTTTCTCTTCTATTGGGTATTGTACCGCAACTGCGATACAATTATAAGTTCGACTGCTAGATTTTCGTAAACTCGTAATCAGTTGATATATTTCGGGAATGTCTGAAAAAACTCTGCTAAGTGAAATTGTTCATTGTCCCCATGCACGAGAGTGTCAAGAAGATCTTTCTGTTGAAAATCCATGTCGTACAATTGTTGACTCTCAAAATGCAATTGGGTTAGAAAAATTTCAAGTGCCTGAACCTTGGAGTGGACAGATAGAGCAAGCACCCATTCTCTTCCTGAGTTCAAATCCATCAATTGGCTCTGATGAAGATTACCCAACTTGGGATTGGTCATGTAGCGAAGTACACGATTATTTCAATTACCGTTTTGGAGGAGGACGTAAGCACTGGATCGTTGATGGTACAAAATCCTTGCTAAAAGACGGGAAATATAGTCGCTCTACTCGATTTTGGGCAGCGGTTAGACAACGTGCGATTGAGCTACTTCAACGGAACGTTAGTCCAGGCATTGATTATGCGCTTACCGAGATAGTGCATTGTAAGTCTCGTGCCGAAACTGGTGTAGAAGAAGCACAGGAGCAATGTGTGGAAGCCTACTTGTTGAGAGTTTTAGAACTAGCAAGAGCAAAAGTGATAGTGGTACTGGGGGCACGCGCAAAGCAAGTGATTCAAAGCCAATTCAATATCTCTACAGCAAATTCAATATCCGAGTTCGTTGAGATAGGGAATCGTGAAAGATTTTTTGCTTTTCTCCCCCATCCAAATGCTCGGACCCACCGTTCTTTTGCTAAGTGTTTACAGGGTGATGAACTTGAAAAGTTACGCGCTTTTTTGCGGTAGCATCAAAATACGGCAAGAGATGCGCGCACTCGAACAACGCCAATGCACCCGACCGTCGAGATCCTGTCGGTGGCAGTCTGAGGTAATTTGCGGCGGGTGATTGGCAACGTTAGACCGCTAAATCTGAGTTGGGTAGTGGCTTGAATGTATCTATCAAATTCCAACCCAAAGGTGAATGTCATGCAAGCTAAACTTCAAGAACAACTTTCTCCTGATGCCGAAGTTATTTTGGGACGTTTGCCAGAACGAATTAAAGCTGTTCTAATTGCGCGTGCTGCGAAGATTGAAGATCCGATCGCCATTTCGATCGCCAATTTTCTCGACACAGAAGCATTAGGTTTCGTAGATTGCAAACCAGGACGCGGACAGTAAAATCGAGAAGTCCCAGGCGATGAAGTTTTTGATAAGGTGAAAGCCCGATCGCTAAAATGATGAATAGATGTTGCTGCCAAGATAACCATGACCACCATCACCCTCAACCTCTCTCCCGAACTCGAACAGCAGATCCGCACTGAAGCATCTCGACAGGGCGTTGAACCCGATCGTTACATCCTCAACACCCTGCAAGAACGCCTCCAGCCTAGACTTCCAACCACCCAACCTACTGAAGCCGACTTGCTGCAACAAATTAACATCGGCTTTAGTGCACAAACCTGGGAAGAATACCATGCCCTCATCGCCAAGCGTCATGCCGAAACCCTGACTCCCGAAGAACACAAGCAACTGATCCAAATGAGCTCGCGCCTTGAAAAACTCAACGTTACCCGCATTCAAGCCTTAATTCAACTCGCCACCTTCCGCAACCAACCTCTGACAGAGCTCATGCAAACCCTGGGCTGCCTGCGGGTTCTTCCGTCTATGATAATAAGTAGTTAGAATCAAAAAAATGTATGCCAGTTGTAGCAGTTAAAACTTACATAGAGTATCGGAATGATGCCTATTGGGTTGAAGGAACTCGGATTTCTCTTGACTCGATCGCCTATGCTTTCCAACAAGGATTATCGCCCGAAACTATTGTTCAGTCTTTCCCACTACTGACACTGGAACAGGTTTATGGGGCAATCGCCTTTTATCTAGCCAACCGCGCTGAAATCGACGCTTACTTAGCCGCCGAAGAAGCTGCATTTGATGCCATGCCTCAACCTCTACAAACCAGCGATCCAGCTTTGTACAACAAACTGATTGCAGCTAAAGCAGCAACACAGCAGGTGCAATCGTGAATGTGCGCTATCAAGCTGATGCTGACTTAAATCAGGCGATCGTCACAGGATTACTGCGACGAGAATCTACAATCGACTTTCAAACTGCTTTTGCTGCTGGGTTAGAAGGCGTTAAAGATTTAGAAGTGCTGGCAATTGCAGCACAGCAAAGACGTGTTCTTGTCAGCCACGATCGCAAAACAATGCCATCGGAATTTGCTGAGTTCATTACTACTAATCAGAGTGCTGGAGTCATTATTGTTTCCCGAAAAATACCGATGGAAGTTGTCATCGAAGAACTACTCTTGATTTGGGCAGCATCTAGTGCAGAGGAATGGGTCGATCGTATTGCTAAGCTACCCCTTTGATGCACACTAAAATGGATATTGAAAGCGTTAAGCTAGAAACAGACAACAGAGAGCCAACCTACGCAAAAGGTTAATATCAATGGTTGCGATCGCCCAAAAAACCCTTTCCTTCGAGGAATTTCTCAACTGGGATGACGACTCCGGCAGGTTATTTGAGCTAGTCAATAAAGTACATCTTGAACACTACCAAATTTTTCAATGTTTCAACTTCGGGCTGTTAGCGGGAAAGTGGCGATTTCTGTTGCAGATTCTGGCAGAGGGGGGCGCAGACAAAGATAAGCTAGCGGCCCTAACAGCGGAACTAGAGAGACTGCCCAAAAAATGCGATCGTCCGAGAGTCCACGGCGTGCCATGTCGTCCCCCAAAAGTGAGGGAAATATTACAGCCATCAAGCAACAATCCCAAGTTATTAAATGCACAAAAGGAATTGACTGCCACTGCTTGACAAAATCTCCCCAATCTCCATTTAACCAAGCCCAAGCTAACAGCCAGATAGTAGTTAGTAAAAGTACAATGCCTGTCCAGCGGGAGTCTGATATTTTGATCAACATATCTTTGCGGCCGGAAAATTCTTGCTGGGGCTGGCGGAGGAGTAAGTAGGGAATTAAGCCGATGATGCCGGCGCCGTTGGAAGCGATGAAAGCAGGCCCAGCGGATATATTTTGGGTTCTCTCATCAATGAATAGGAAGCAAGCGTAGACCATCGGCCACACTCCCATGAGAGCGAATATAGTGACAAGGTAGGGGTTGATTCCTTCTAGCTGGAATTTGAGCATTTTTTCAATAACTGTTAGCGTTCCGGGCTGATCGAGAGGAGCTAGCAGCAAGGTGTAGGCAATAAATGTTGCCCACAGCAACCCCAGAAACAGTTTTGTTTTCATCATATATAACGAGTAGTGGAAGCCGACTAAAGTAAATTATGGTAAAGTAGCCGCCGAGTTAGCGCCGTCTATCTTAGGTAATAAGCAGTTCGATTGGAACAGCGGCGGGAAACCCCGTTTTAGTTCGGGGATGAAATGCTCTACAGCAGCCGATCATTACTTTAGGCAGACGCAGGGGCCATGTCAGGAGAGATACATTTTAAAGAATCGGTTGTTTTTATTACAAAACCCCTTAGAAAAGGAGTTTCAGCGGTGAACGTAATATCTGTAGACGAACTCAAAGCGCTGGTACAACAATCTTCTGGATTGTGCGTCTCAATTTATATGCCAGTCGCTCAAGGAACAGAAATTCAACAAAACCCGATTCGGTTCAAAAATTTAATCAGAGAGGCTGAAGACAAAATTGTAGAGTACGGATTTGACAAAAAAGAAGCTGCCCAATTGCTAGAGCCAGTCCGAGCAGAAATTGACCAGGAAAAATTTTGGGAAAATCAAAGCAACCTGCTGGCGATTTTTGTCGGTTCGGGATTTTTCCGCTACTATACCTGTCCGGTGAATTTTGACGAATTAGTTGTTGTGAGCGACAATTTTCACGTCAAACCGCTGATGCCTATGCTGACAGGAGATAATTTATTTTATGTTTTAGCTCTCAGTCAGAAGGAAGTGAGGCTGATTGAGTGTACGCCTTACAGTGCTAGGGAAGTTGAAGTTGAAAACTTGCCGAAAAGCCTTGAGGAGGCTCTGCAATATGACCCGACTGCTAAAGATGGTCAGTTTCGGATTGCTACTTCAAAAGGAGGCACTAATAATTCTTTTCAGCAGCCGGGAAGTTTTCACGGTCAAGGAAGTCCAGATCGAGATGAGCCCCAGCAGGAAATTTTGCAGTATTTCCACATAATTGATGGGGCGCTGCACAAATATTTGCACAATAAAAAAGCTCCTTTAGTGTTAGCTGGAGTTGAGTATTTGCTCCCGCTTTACCGAGAAGCTAATACCTACCCGCATTTATTTGAAGAAGGGATTACAGGCAATCAGAAACTTCTCAAGCCGGAAGAGTTGCGGGCCGAAGCTTGGCCGCTGGTGGAACCTTTGTTTTTGCAGGCTCAGTCAGAGGCGATCGCACAATACCACGATCTGACAGGAAGCGATAAAATTTCTGCTGATTTGAAAGAAGCTGTTTCGGCTGCTTATTTTGGACGGGTCGATCGACTATTTGTTGCTCTTGGCGTTCAGCAGTGGGGTACTTTTAATCCCGATACGAACGCGGTGCAAATCCACCCAGAAGCAGAATTGGGTGACGAAGATTTGTTGAATGCGGCAGCAATTCAAACTATTCTCAACGGCGGAACTGTTTACGCTATGCCGCCGGAACAAGTGCCGAACGAGGCACCTTTAGCTGCTATTTTTCGCTATTAATTTACCAGCAGGTTTAAACCAATGGAATCTACTTCAAGCACAAATTCCGACAAACAAAACCAAAGTAGCAGCGGCGATACCGAACGCTGGGCATCTTTAATTGGGGGCGGGGCGCTGGTGCTTTTTGGTTTGTCACAGCGTTCTTTGAGAGGTGCTTTGCTGGCGGTTGCGGGGGGCGGTTTAGCTGCTCGCGGGCTGGGGGTTGTGGAGGGTTTGCAGTCGGCTGCCGATCCGAATCAAAGCATTAAAGTTGAAAAGACGGTGACGATCGACAAACCGGCTGATGAATTGTACCGTTTATGGCGCAATTTTGAAAATTTACCTCGGTTTATGAAGCATCTCAAACACGTTACGGTAATAGATGAAACACGTTCTCACTGGATTGCTAGCGCGCCGATGGGCAATAGTGTGGAATGGGATGCAGAGATTGTCCGCGAAGAAGAAAATCGCTTAATTGCTTGGGCGTCGGTGGAAGGAGCTGATGTTGACAATTCGGGTTTTGTGCGCTTTCAACCGGCATCTGCAGGACGCGGTACTGAGGTAAAAGTTGTCATCGAATACAACCCTCCGGGCGGTGCAATTGGTGCTGGCGCTGCTAAACTATTTGGCGAAGCTCCCGAACAGCAAATTGCCAATGATTTACGTCGCTTTAAGCAGTTGATGGAAGCTGGGGAAATAGCGACTACGGAAGGTCAATCTTCTGGCCGCAAGTAAGTATAGCATTTTTGGTGGTAAGCCCTTGTAGGGACACGGCGAGTGTAGGGACTTAGGCCAAGCCCATAGGTGTTCAACTTAAGCTTTTTGTCCACCAGTCCTCCCGCCCACCCGTTAGTCCGCCAGGGAATGAATTCCCT
>NZ_JAUBOV010000028.1:30251-47906 GCF_036700405.1 Microcoleus sp. T3_D1 | reverse complement strand
GTCTCATAGCTAAAGTCCTCTCAAAGAGGACTGAAAAACTCATTAGTCGTCTTCAGACGACTTTAGCTTTGAGGCAGCCAGGGAATGAATTCCCTGTCTCATAGCTAAAGTCCTCTCAAAGAGGACTGAAAAACTCATTAGTCGTCTTCAGACGACTTTAGCTTTGAGGCAGGGGTTTCAACCCCTGTCGGACTGTCGAACTATCGGTTGTACGTTAAGTGGACACCTATGGACTCTTGGAGTGTCCCTACGACACGAGCGATCGAGCGGGATGTCCTTGAGTACAAAACGTAGAGTTTGTGCTCTCAAGCTATTTGTTGTTTACCTGATTAATTGATGTCATCTCAAGTGGTTTTCGGAAATGCGGGCGCTGAAGGTGCAAGTCGGGGCGGTTGGTTTGCGGGTCACTTTATGACGCCTGATGATGACCCGCGATCGACTTCTGTTTTAGAGGTAAAATGGGGCACTCACCCCGCCGGAGATTGTAGGACTCAGTGGGCGGTAAATGCGGCAGCCACGACGCTTTCTATCCTGGTAAAAGGGCGGTTTCGCCTGCAATTTCCAGAGCAAGAAATCTTGCTTTCTCGCGAAGGAGATTATGCTCTCTGGCAGCCGGGAGTGCCTCATTATTGGTCGGCTGAGGAGGATTCGGTAATCGTGACTGTGCGGTGGCCTTCCCTGTCGGGAGATAGTTCGGGAGTTAAGAAGTAAGGAGCGCGAATTAAATAACTTACAATTTTAATTGTTATTGTGGGATGGGCGTCCCGCCCGTCCTTTTTGGACGGGCGGGACGCCCATCCCACAAACTTGTGGAAGTTATTTAATTCTCATTCCTAACTTTAACTTCGGGAACCAAAACGCGGCCGCTATAACCCGCGCGCTGGTAGCGATCGATCGCCTCGGATGCGATAACACCCGCTTTCCCACTCTCAACCAGCGCTACGCAAGCACCCCCAAAACCTCCGCCCGTCAGCCTTGCGCCCAAGACTCCGGGAATTGACTGCAAGATTGCCGCCAGCGTGTCTACTGCCGGCACCGAAACTTCGTAGTCGTCGCGCTGACTGGCATGGGAAGCATTCATTAACTCGCCAAAACGTTTTGCTGGCAAAGATTTTACCGCTTCGAGCACGCGGTTGTTTTCAGTAACCACGTGCCGCGCTCGTCTTCTGAGGGGTTCCGGCAATACTTCGACAGCTTGGGGGTCGGCGATATCCCTAAGAGCTTTAACTCCCAATATCCGCGCGGATACCTCGCACTCGGCGCGCCGCTGGTTGTAGCCGCTTCCTGCTGCTAGTTGGTGGCTTTCGCCACTGTCAATTATTAAAATTTCTGTGTTGGCGGGAAAAGGTATCGGGCGGCATTCGAGGCTGCGGGTGTCGATCAATAGCATGGTGTTGGTGTCTGCTAAACTCGACGCCATTTGATCCATGATGCCACAGTTCAAGCCGGCATATCGGATTTCGACTTGCTGTCCGATTTGAGCTAGGCGCACGTCGTCTAGGGGGAGGTTCAGCAGGGCGCGCACTCCTCTGAGGGTGGCTATTTCTAAAGCGGCGCTGCTGGACAAACCGGCTCCGATCGGCACAGTCGAGGTAATGTAGAGATTTATTGGCGGTATTTTGTATCCTTCTTTTTCTACAAGTCTCAGGCAGCCACAGATATAACTGACGAATTTTTGCGGTATGGTATCGTCGTCTGAAAAATTTATGAGTTCGTCATATTCTGCTGAATAAACATGGTGTCGATCGTCGCTGCTGAAGCCGATTTGTACTGTGGTGCGCTGGGGAATCGCTGTTGGAAGTACAAATCCATCGTTGTAGTCTGTGTGTTCGCCCAGCAGGTTTACTCTGCCGGGGGCGCTGGCTGTGGTTTTGGGTAATGTACCAAATACTCGTTGGAATTTCATTTTTGGGGAAGTGGTAATTGGTTGTTGGTTATTTGTTATTGGTTATTTGGAAAAACAGCTATCCGTGCCTCCGTGCCTTCCGTGTTGTGCTGTTGGGAATTGGGAAGAAATAAATTTATTTTTTATCGTTTATCTTTATTATAGTGCCCAATTTTTTTGCTTAATTCAACCCATGTTAACAAAAATAAACATCACCGTAGGTTAGGAAAAGATATAGAAGTGTGATAGAATGACAGGCTAAGATTTCTCCAACACTTCAAAAAATGCGATCGACCAGACCCCGAAAACAGTTTGCTCAACATTGGCTCAAAAGCGAGAAAGCCTTAGATAAGATTGTGAAAGCGGCTGCTTTGGATCGCGATCGCGTCCTGGAAATTGGGCCGGGCACGGGGATTTTGACTCGGCGCTTGCTGCCTGCGGCTGAGTCTGTTGTTGCTGTGGAGATCGATCGAGATTTGTGTCTCAAGCTAGCCAAACAACTCGGCAAAACCGACAATTTTTTACTGCTACAAGGCGACATCCTGGAAATGGACTTAGAGGCTGAACTAAGGGCCTTTCCCAAATTCCAAAATCCCAATAAAGTTGTTGCCAATATTCCTTATAATATTACCGGCCCGATCCTGCAAAAACTGCTGGGAACGATATCTGTTCCTGCGGCTAAACCCTTCGATGCGATCGTGCTGTTAGTGCAGAAAGAAGTCGCCCAAAGGCTTTACGCTAAACCGGGTTCGACAGCTTTTGGCGCGCTGTCAGTGCGGGTGCAGTATTTAGCAGAATGCGAGTTAATTTGCGATGTGCCGTCTAAAGACTTTTTTCCGCCGCCAAAAGTCGATTCGGCCGTGGTGCGCCTGCTTCCCAGACAGATAGAAACTGCGGCGGTTAATCCGCGCTATTTGGAGAATTTAGTTAAGTTGGGATTTGGTAGCAAGCGCAAGATGCTGCGAAATAATTTGAAAGGGGCTGTGGATTTAGATAAACTTGTTCAAGTGCTAGAAGAGTTACAGATAAATCCTCAATCTCGCGCTGAAGATTTAAGCGTGGATCAATGGGTAAGTTTGAGTAATAATATTATGGGCGATGTTTGAGGCTCAGGATTGTGTTAGATACCCGAATTATTTAATAATTCGGAGATATGGGTGTTTTTTTAAATCAGGGCTTTTCGCTGTGACTACTAACAGTTTAATTTAGGTTTTATGGGGATTCTTAAAGGTTTATTGCAGGCTCATCGGAATTTTTATAATAAATTCTACACCTTGCCCAGGTGCAGAAATACAGTGCAATTCGCCTTGATGTCTTACTGTGATAATTTGATAGCCAATCGATAAACCCAATCCCGTGCCTTTACCTACTGGTTTAGTGGTAAAAAATGGATTAAATAACTGGTTCCTCACCGATTCTGTTATTTCTGGCCCGTTGTTGCTAATTCGGATTTCTACCACTTGACTCTCTAAAACTTTGGTAGAAATTTTGATGAGGCGACGATTAGCTTCATTGCCTGCAATCGACTCGCTGTGGCTGTCATCTTCTAAAGCATCAATAGCATTAGCCAGGATATTCATAAACACTTGATTTAGCTGTCCAGGATAGCACTCTATTTGGGGTAAATTGCCATATTCTTTGATAACTTGAATTTTCGCCAAACCGGGCTTAGCATTCAATCTGCTTTGCAAAATCATCAGTGTGCTGTCAATTCCTTCGTGAACGTCGGCTAATTTCATTTCTGCTTCGTCATGGCGCGAAAAAATTCGCAGCGACTTGACAATACCGAGAATGCGCTCTGCCCCGTTTTTCATAGAAATTAATATTTTTGGTAGGTCATAGATAATAAAATCTAAATCTACAGACTGGAGTTTTTCTTTAAGGGTGGGTAGGGGATTCGGATACTGCTCTTGATAGATATTCACCAATTCTAGCAAACTATCGGCATACTCGCGAGCGTGAGTAACATTGGCGTAAATAAAGTTAATCGGATTGTTGATTTCATGAGCAACCCCAGCGACTAATTGCCCCAAAGATGACATTTTTTCGCTATGAATTAGCTTTGATTGAGCCTGCTTCAATTCAGACAAGGCTTGTTCGAGCTGTTGAGTTTGAGACTTTAACTCTGCGGTGCGTTCTTCAACTCGAATTTCTAATTCTTCTTTAGCTTTTTTTAGTCCTGCTTCGGCTAATTGGCGCTCGATAATTTCCGATGCTAGGAGTCGGTTTGCCAATTCTAACTGTTGAGTTTGAGACTTTAACTCTGCGGTGCGTTCCTCAACTCTAATTTCTAATTCTTCTTTAGCTTTTTTTAGTGCAGCTTCTGCTAATTGGCGCTCAACAATTTCAGCTTCTAGGAGTCGGTTGGCGGATTCTAACTGTGCGGGACTGGGAAGTGCTAGGGCTTGAGGCATTAAGTCTACCAAAAGTATGGCTGTAGCAAAGGAAATAAGGGCAGTAATTGCTTTCATTGTTCCTGAAAGCCAATAGGTAGGATGCCAAAGTGTCCAAAGTTCAAATATGTGAGTGATGCCACAGGCGACGATAAAGGCTCCAAACAGGGCAAAGATCCAATTAAAGGGCAAATCTTCGCGTTTGGAAATAAAATAAATCAGTGTAATCGGGATGGAAAAATACGCCAGTGCAATGATAGAATCTGAGGCAACGTGAAGCCAGACTAACGGGGTATGCCAGAGATAGCAGTGGCCGTGAGGAATAAATGGCCCGGAACTAAAAAAAGTTTTCCACATTTCCTGCATAATATTTCCTTTGAGTTGTGAGAAAATGGACTCGGACTGGTGTCAATTAATTGCAACCAGGGGTTTCTTTCACCTGCGGCTTAATCACCTATGCGTTCATATTCTCTGCTAGCTTCCGCAAAAATCAATCTGTATCTGGAAATCATAGGCGATCGCCCCGACGGATTCCACGAACTGGCGATGGTACTTCAAAGTATAGATTTAGCCGATCGAATTGACTTGCGCGCGATCGGTACGGACACGATTCGCGTGCGCTGCGATCACCCGCAAGTCCCTCCTGACAAGAATAACCTGGCCTACCGGGCGGCGGATTTGTTGGCGAAGCAATTCCCCGATGCTTTGGCGAAATACGGCGGAGTCGAGATTGCTATTCACAAGCAGATTCCAGTGGCGGCGGGGCTTGCCGGCGGTTCTGCAAATGCGGCTGCGGTTTTAGTCGGGATGGATTTGCTGTGGCAATTGGGACTTACTCAGTCGGAGTTGCAAGAGTTGGGGGGAACTTTGGGTTCGGATGTGCCTTTTTGCATTGCTGGAGGTACGGCTTTGGCAACTGGTCGCGGAGATAAACTGTCGCCGCTGCCTGATTTGGGCGGCTTTTCTGTGGTGTTGGCCAAGTACCGCAACCTCAGTATTTCTACGGCATGGGCGTATCAAACTTATCGCCAGCAGTTCAGTAGTTCCTATTGTGCAGCGGAAGATTTGGTGTGCCGCCGGCAACGGCTGCATTCGGGCCCGATGGTGGGGGCGATCGCCCAAAAAGATCGATCGAAAATTGGTCAATTGCTGCACAACGATTTAGAAAAAGTTGCTTTACCTGTGTACCCGCAGGTGTTGCAGTTGCGGCAGGCTTTTGAGTCGGCGGGGGCTTTGGGAACGATGATGTCGGGTTCCGGGCCGACGGTGTTTGCGCTGGCCGAGTCTTCAGAGCAGGCTCAGCAGGTTTTGGAACGGGTTAAAAGTGCGATCGCTTCTCCAGATTTGGATTTTTGGGTAGCACAGTTTAGCAATACTGGAATTCAGATTTTTTCGGAGGGAAACGAGACGAAACCGCCGATTTCGAGGGTGTAACTCGCAGAGGGTGCGATCGCGATCGCCCGTTAAACCTGTCTAACAGGCGAGGGTCAAGATGAATCTAACTTTTCGCAGAGTCTATTGAGATCGAAGAACTGATAATATGTCATGCAACAGGGATTTTAGTTTTGGTGAATTAACCAGAAATCTAAAATCTAAAATCTAAAATCTAAAATCGCCATGACTGATTTAACTAATCCAAATTCTACTTCTAAACCTCTGAGTTCGGCTGGAGATGCAACCTCTGCATCTTCCACGCCGCCGACGATTTTGCGGTGCGTGATGGGTTCCCTGATCGCGGGCGGGTTTGCGGCGGCTTTGTACGCGCTAACTTTGTCGATCGTCCAAACTTTTGCAAATTCCCCCATTCATTCTGACAATGTGACTGCGATTAATATTGGCGCGGCTGTGCGAACTTTAGTCATGGGGATTGTAGCTTTGGGTGCGGGTGTTTTTGCTTTTGCATCTTTGGGTTTGATGCTGCTAGCTTTGCAACTTGTGATTCAAAAGTTGCTGAAAAAACCCACAGGTTGAAGTCTACAGGTTGAAACCATCGGGATACACAAACTCTCGTCCGCAAGGCAAAGACTGAATAGTAAGATCGAAGCAATGGAATTATTTACGATCGGGCACTCCAATCTGAGTATTGAAGCGTTTGTTTTGCTGCTGCAACAACACGGAATTACGGCGGTTGCGGACGTGCGATCGCATCCTTTTAGCCGCTATTTACCTCATTTTAATAAATCCGAAATTAAAGCTTCTCTGTCAAGTGTCGGCATTCAATATGTTTTTTTAGGCAAAGAGTTGGGCGCGAGACCAGAGGATTTAAGCTGTTACGATACTAGCGGCAAAGCTTTATACGATCGCATAGCAGCAACTCCTCTATTTTCCGAAGGAATTCAGCGGTTGATCCAAGGCGCAGCAAATTATAAAATCTGTTTAATGTGTGCGGAAAAAGACCCGATTACTTGTCATAGGACTATTTTAGTTTGCCAGAAACTCAGAGAATTTAATTTACAAATTCATCACATTCTTTCCGATGGCAATTTAGAATCGCACCAGCATTTAGAAGAAAGACTTTTGAGCAAGTTTAACAAAGGCAAAAAAAATAATGAGCCAATTCAGCTAAGCTTGTTTGAATTAGAGCCTCAAGTTAAACAGGAAATAGTAGATTTAGAAACAGCTTATTATCGTCACGGATTGGAAATCGCTTATGTCACAAAAGAAAGCCATTAATTTATTTACAATTGGTTTTACTCAAAAAAGCGCCGAGCAGTTTTTTGATACTTTGATGAAAGCGGGAGTCCGCAGGGTGATAGATACGCGGCTGAATAATGTATCGCAGTTGGCGGGTTTTGCTAAGCGGAAAGATTTAGAGTATTTTTTGCGAACCATTGGCAATATTGAGTACGTTCACATTCTGGATTTAGCGCCAACTCAAGATATTTTGGATGATTATAAAAAGAAAAAGGGAGATTGGGATGTTTATGAACAGAAGTTTTTGGAGTTGATGGGCGATCGACAAATTGAACACAAGGTTTCCTCGGATATTTTAGACTGCGGGTGTCTGCTTTGTAGCGAACCAAAACCTCATAATTGTCACCGCCGCTTAGTTGCGGAATATCTCATGGAGAAGTGGAAAAATGTCACAATTAATCATCTGTGATTTAGGGAAAATATTAGATAATTGTGGGATGAATCTAAAATCTAAAATCTAAAATCTAAAATCGAATGACTCGGATAATTTGTCTCGCTAATTCCTGGAAACGCGGCGACAGGTGCATCGCCGGAATTAATGAACTTCAACGTAAGTGGGTGCGTCCTGTTTCCGACTTACCCGATGGCCAAATTCCTAAAGAAATGCGACAGATAAATAGACTTGAGCCCGCGTTGTTAGATGTTCTAGAAATTCCTCTGGCAAAGACGGGGCCGGACTTTGGCTTTGAGTGTGAAAATCTTTCTGTTTTACCGGGAAAATGGCGGCAAGTAGGGAAAGTTCCGCCAGCATATTTGCTGAAATATTGCCAGAGTCAAGAATATATTTTGCACAACGATTTGCGATATGTTACGGTGGCATATATGCAGTCTTTGCCAATGTGCGATCGCCTAACTTTGCAATTAGTCAAAGCAGTAAGATTTACGGTAAAAAAGCTAAGTCAAAGATTTGAAGGTGGTAATAAATGGGAAGGATCTATTGTCACGCAGCATGGTCAAAGATTGACTGCAACAATTACCGATCCGGTGTTTATTAGAAAGTTAGAATTGGGGTATCGACCGCAAAAAGCTTGTTTGGTAACAGTGAGTTTGAGTATGCCTTGGCGGCCCGATGATTGGGAGGGAGATGACCCTTGTTGGAAGTTGATTGCGGGTGTGGTAGAGTTGCCGGAAGATGTTGTTGAGGATGAAATTTAGTTTTGACCCAAATGGGCGATCGATTATTTATTTCTTTTTATTTTCCGCAAAAACTCTGTTCGTGCTATAATTCTGCGGGACTGTAGCAGGAAGGGGTGCTTTTTAATGAAAGCAGAATTTTATTTTGACTGTCACAAATATATTTGCAGTTTAGTTCAAGTAGATTTTGTCAAAGAATTAAAAATTAAAAATCATCAAGGTTTTGTTTTGGCTGTTAAGCAAGGACAAAAGATTGGACTTTTGGGAAAAAGTCGCCATAATGCTAAACAAGTTGATGTATCTAAGCCACATTTTTATAATGTAATTAAAGCGGCTATGAGCGCTTTGGAATTAGAAACTAAAAATGAGGTGATATTAGAGAGAAATCGAACTCTTGCTGATGCCGAAGAAATGATTCAGCAGCAAAACCGAGAAATTCGCGTTCTCAACGAACAGCTAAGAATACTTGCAGAGCGAGTTGAAGAGTTGTTAGCCTCACAGCAGCCGCTACCAATGGAGATCGTAGATAATCAAATCATAGAAAGTGAAGTTAGTCAAGAAGTAGATGACTGTTCAGCGTCAGAGGCAGATTTATCGACCCCGGAAACAGAGAATGAAAGCCAAGAAACTGAAATTAGTCAGAACATAAAACAATTAGCAGTCCAGCTAATAGAACATCAACCGCAGTCGTCGGAATTTGAGGAAGTTGAAGAGACTGAAATCAGTGGCATTAATGATGAAGAGGAAATTGTCGATTCCCAAGTCGGAGAACCGGAAGAAGACTGCATAGAAGTCAAACTTCCAGTAGGCGATCGCCAAATTAAGCAATTGCCTAAAAGAGCTTCTAACAGAAAGATGAGAAAGAAATATTGATGCTTTAGTTACTGAATCATCTTGTCAGTATTCAACGTAAAATGCTCTTCTTTTAGAGCCCCGACTTCTTTAAAAAGTCGGGGTTCTGTGTATTCTGTTTTTTCTGTGGGCTTACTTATCAATCTTTTCATGAAAACAACTGAGAGCAATAATTCCATGGATTCGAGATCAAATTGTTTAATATTCCTAACTGTTGAAACACGGGAGAAGACAAGCTGATAGGTAATGCAACTGGCCCGCAGGTAATGCTGTTGTCTTTGATATACACAATTCCGAAATAAGATTGAACGCCTAATTGTTTAGACAAAGCTACTTGAACAGCCAGCGGATTGTTATTATAAATGGCAACTTTTATCCCGTATAAATAATTGTTTGTTTCGGCCACGGAAAAGCCAACAGATTTCAAAATACCAGCCGCCGAACTCGGTGTTTCCGGCTGTGGAAATGAGAGCGTCCCGAAAGAGTTCGTAAATCCAGATCCTTCTAAATATTGTGCAGTTTGATGTTTGTTCAGATAACTAATATATTGTGTAGCTTCACTTTCTTTAGCTTTGCTGATTAATCTGAGGAAAGTAGGTAAAGCAATAGCTGATAATATCCCAATGATAAATATCACAACCAACAATTCAACCAAAGTAAAGCCGTGGGAGGCATTAGGACTTTTTTGTCCTCGTAAATAGCGTTTATGGTGACAGACATATAGCAACAATTTGTGAGTAAATACAGACATTAATACCTCCTAAAAATCAACTAGCAGTAAAATAATTACTCGCCCTTAAGTATTCCCTTGCAATCCTCGCCAAGTCTTGGGAAACTCAGCTTGATTCTGATAGATAACAGGCAACCAGCTAGCACCGGGAATTTCCCGATCCCAACGCTGTTTGAGTTTTTCTCGTGCTTCCCGCACGGAAACATAAAAAGAATTGCCGCCAGCAAAAGCTTTGAGAAAAACTTTCAGAAACTCCTGGGCGATTAAATCCGGCACCGGTTCACGCATCACGATAATTTGAGGGATATCTAAATCAGCTAATTGCTTACCCAAGCCTAAGCCATCGCAAGAGTTAAAAATTGCTATTTCCAAACCGTGTTTAATAGCTATTTCCAAGGAATCTTTTAGCTGTTCTACAGTTAACTTATCTGTTTTATTGATACAAATCACCCCCGTACTGCCATCTACTTCGCTCTGACTGTGACCCGAAAAACACAAAATATCCCAGCCTATTTCATCGGTGAGATATTCCTTAAGTTTCTGGTAATTTGGTTCTACCAAAAATATGGTTTCTGCTTCTGACAAATTCTCCAATATCTGCCTGTCTTTATCGACATTGATTTCTGTACTGTCGCCCAAAATTGCCAAAATTCTTACTTTTTTTCTGGGTCGTACTGATTTTTTTACTCTGTTAGATTCCTTGCGACTTAAAGCTACTTCTGGTTGACAGTAAGCATTAAAAAATTTCCATTGATGCCAGGGGAGTTTTCGCAGTAAGTTATCTTCTGTTTGGATGATGACCCGCACTTCGTCAGTGCTGTTTAACTTGTCCTGTAATCCCTGCTTGATTGAGAAAAATTGTTCGGATTCTAGCCACTTATTTACATCTATTTCTACTTCTTCAGCTAAGGTTTTTAGCTCCTGTATGGAACAGTGAGTGATACCGGGTTTTATTTTTATGGCACGGTTTTTTCGCCGATGGTTTTGAATGTTATACATTTCTTGCCACTGTTGATAATGTTGGAAAATTATTGGTTGGGGTGGTAATTTGCCTTCTAATTTTATTGCTAAGCGCTGGCGATCGCACAAAATCTCAACTGTCACGTCAAACCCTTGTTTCAAGTCGCCGCTAGCCAAGTTTAAGATGACTACTTGTTCAGACAACGGTCTGACTATATCCTCCATTACTGACAGCAAGTATTTGCGTTGTTCTGCTGAGTTTTGCAGGGCCGGCGCTTCTGTTCCTAGGACTTGTAGCGCTTCTTGATAGAAACTATTGAAATCATTGTTAATTTGTGCTTTGTCGGTTTCAGGAGGTACGGCGAGTTTAATGACAATTCCATTGCCTTTATTTTCAATACTTTGAATATTGAGTTTTATGCCAGGATTTTTTCGTTGCACCTGTTGGAAAGATTCCATGAAAGCTTTCCAGTCAACACCGTACTTAAAAATCAAGTCAACTGTATTTACAACTTCTGCAAAAAAAGTGGTAAATTCTCCTGGTTGATAGTTGTCGTTACCGCTGGGACGGCGTTCGCGATCGTCCGTTCCCGGCTTCGGTTCTTCTAGCAAATAAACATACTTACAATCTACCCATTCGAGTTGGGTAGTGCTGTCAATATTCCAGGTTCCTAAACCGCAAACACCAGTCATTTTGGCATTGCTAAAATCAGTGCCGATCGCCTGAACTTGACTAAATATTGCATATTCTAAATTAGCTGCTTCCAAAGTCGCTTGACTGAGGTCTGCTGTTTGAAGTTGGGCATAGCTGAGGTCTGCACCTATCAGGTTTGCTCCTCTCAAATCCATGCCTTGATAAGATTTGTGATAGCCGTTGCTGGTGACAAGCAACTCTCGCACTGCAGGATTAATTAATATTGTCTCGTCCACTCTTGCCCAGTCGAGAAAACGAGCGTGATGCCACATAGTTCGGTGGATAGTAGCAAATCTAAAATCGCTGTTTTTGAGGGTGGCGTAGCTGAAGTTAGTATTAGCTAATTGAGCGCCGCAAAAGCTGGTGCCGCCAGCCGCACCAATGACGATCGCTAACTGGCGAATTACGGCGTATTTATCATCTTCGGCTAAAACTCTCTGAGCAATGTGAGTTCCTAATAATACCAAAGCTACAGCTAACATGACAGCTCCAGCGATCGCCGCAATAACTACAGGCGGATCGGGAAATTCTTGCACACATTTTTTTAGGAAATCATAGCATTTATTGTTTGTGTTGTCAACTACTCCACCTTGGATTAACACGGATGCTTTTAAATATCTCAAGGAATTTCTGGCAATAATTCCGGTGGCGATCGCACTTATAGCCAGAGCTTCAAATAAAGCCAAAGCTGCAATCGCCCTCCCCAGAACAACTTCAGCCAATGTTAGGGCTAAAGGAAGAGCGACAATGGCGATCGTAGTTGCAACGACAGCCGCAGTTAAAGTTACAATTAAAAACGGAACATCGTTACCCTTCGTTTCGCCAGACAAGGCACTCATTAAGCTGCCAGGTCTAAAAGATCTTAACCAGGAAAGTATTGGATGTTTATCATTCGAGAACGCAGAGAGAAAACCAATTAAAGGTACAAATACAGCCGCCGCAATACCTAAATAATCCAAAGCTTTTTGTATCCCTTGGCGAATCATGGTAGCCAAGAGAATAGCATTGACGAATAAAATGATTGCAGTTGGCAGAAAACCGATATGCTCGGTTGTTTTGGGAATGAGAGATTTGAAGGTATTATCAACAGCAATTACAGCAGCTATTCCTGATATAGCCGAGAGCAGTGCTACAATTATGAAGATTTTGATTTGCGATTTTCTAGCTAGTCCGCACTGAGCGTGATTGAAATTAGCCTCATCGAGAATTGCATTGGTAAAATCTGCACCTCTGATATCTGCATTGGAGAAATCTGTATTAGTCAGATCAAGGCCTTTGAAAGAACAACCTTGGAGATTTTGACCGCGAAAGTTTTGAAATGTTAATGATGACATAGGGGAGTTCGGCAACGGATTTTGTAACGGATGTAACGGATGTTTCTGGTTTATCGTTTTCTCGTTCCCAGGCTATGCCCATTGGTGACAACTTAAGACGGGAATTCATAATAAATGTCGCTTTGAGGCGAAGTCTAGATCCCCCTAAATCCCCCTTAAGAAGGGGGACTTTGAGCGATTTCCGGTTCCCCCCTCCGGCGGGGGGTTAGGGGGGATCAGATTTCGATACAAACAAGAGAGACTATCAGTTTAACGTTAACTTGTCACCAATAGGCAGAGCCTAGTAACGAGGAATCAGGAACCAATAAAAATGGCTTAGACGCTCTACATAACGCCGACAGGATACAATTACAAACGAAAAGATTGCTTCACATTTACATCTCCCAGTCCTACAGTAATGCTGAACAATTCTCTTAAGTCTGAACAAAATTCAAAATTAAGAAAGTTGTCAGCCTCTCTCGATTCAGCCTTGAAAATCACTTCTTCTGACTCATCCATCAGCATCAATTTCAACCCAGGAGGCAAATAAGTTTGATTTCCCATGGGATACACTCGCACCTGAATATCCACTTCTGAATCCGGTTCTGGGGGCAGCGTGACTACCAGTGCCACGGACTGTTCTCCTAATTGCATTCCCAAATCTATTTTCTGGCCGCGATCGATGGGTAATGCGTTGTTGCTTCTAAAAGAGCGAAGTTGCAATTGTTTGGGATTTAATAGATCGTCAATTACTTGCCATCCCGCATCAAAAATTTCATCGAACCAGTTCATCAAATTAACTGGTTTCAGTTGTTGAATTCGATTCATGTAGACGAGCAAATCTTCGAGGGAATTCATTTCATCCAGAGGGACTTCTTTAGCTACTGTTCTGGTAAATCCTAACAGCGTTGCTTGTTTCAAAGATTGGTCTAACTGTACGGCTATATAACCAATTCTGTCTCCCCAAGCATCGTAGGGAATCTGACAAGCGTCGGCATCTGGCAAGACGGGACGGCATTCTATTTTTCCTACCTGTTTAACGTCTAAATCCGCTACATCCATAAATTTAAGCATTAACGGATTGCGACTGTCGCTAGCCGGCCAATCTGTCTCAAATCCCATGCAGCGAAGGTAAAAATCTACTGCATACACTGCGAGGGTATTGAGATAAACTTGTTTGAATTTTGTTTGACTGGATTGCTTGCCGCACTGTTGAGCAATTTCGTGCGCTTCAAAGGATAGTGGCACTGTGAAAGTTATTGGTTCAATCATTTTACTCATCATTAATTTATCCGCTTCATCAATCAAATCCTACTGTAAATTATTACGAATCACATCATTGTATTTACTCAGATTTCGCTGTAAAAAACTGCTAAGGGTTTGAGGAGTGATGCCAAATTTATCGCCTATGGCTTCCCATGTTAGATCGTCTAATCTAGCTAATACTACATCTTGCAAAGTTATATCTGGGCGACTTTTTAATGATGTATTTCTGAAAATACCTTCAGGGTCTTCTTCTATAAATCTACGCAGCATTTCAGAGTCGTCAAAGAAATCTGGTGCTGGGGATGGCATATTCTCTAAGTAATTGTAGGAGAGTAATTTGTCTTTTCTATTTATTTCTCTCCTATATGGATCGACAACATCTAGAAATCTAAAGTTTAAGAAGTAATTCACCCAACCCATTACTGGTCTTCGTGAATCATAGGTGTCAATATTTTGACAAATATACTCAAATATTCTCACACGGGCTTCGCTATAAAGTTCTTCGTAAACGTCAGAAGGCCATGAGTTTCTGTAGGGACGAACAAGTTTGTTAGAACGCTCAATTGCATCCATCAGTCTGGTTAATACTATCTGTCGCTCTTTGCTTCCGGCTGGGTGGCTTTGAGCTTCGTCAGCTAGATATCGAAGCTGCAAATCGATTTCGTCTTCCATCTGAATCTCCTCACTCCTCTGGGCATTTTTGTGCAGTCTGGTGGAACTTATATTTATATTTCGGATATCGTCGGAAGTTTTTACGCATTTATGGGGAAATTGTTACAAAACTTTACTTTCGAGGGGTTTTGAGAAAAAAGTTTTGAGCTTTGCGTAAAAAGTTTGGGGTGGTTTCGTAAGTAAAAACAAGGGGCGATTTTTTTTGGGATAGCTTTGCTGGCGCGGGCTTTTGGGGAAAAGGGCGATCGTCCGCTAAATACTTTGATTGTCAACTTTTACTTTTTCTGGGAATCAATTTTATGGCTACTGTGAAGAAATTATCAATGATTGCTATCGGAGCAGCAGTTTGGGCTGGAATTACCAATCCAGTAAGTGCGATTATGGTGTCTTTTGGAGGTACATCAGTTCCCGGACAAGGGCAATTCTCTAGCGTACCTGGGGCAAAAACAATTGATTTCGAGTCAGGTGCGCCCACATCTGGCCCTGTTATTTACTCGGCTCCTGGTATCGGCCCTACTGTTGTTTCAGGCCACATCAGCTATGTTTTTTCTGCACCCAGCGATGACTACACGAAATACCTTACAGTTGCGCCATTTGGCGATGGTCGAGGAAATAATAATGTCACCATTAGCTTCGCTGAACAAATTGATTACTTTGGTATGTACTTGGGTTCCTTTGATAGTTATAATAGCATTGCTTTCTACCAAGACAATGTTCTTCTCAAATTGTTGAGTGGCAATAATGATTCAGTTAATACTTATGTGAATTTCTTTGCAGAACAAAACGAGTCCTTTAACAAAGTAGTTCTAGCTTCCAGTGCTCCTGCATTTGAGAGTGATAACCATAGTTATCGGGTTGCAGAACCTGTTCCCGAACCGACTACTTTGTTGGGTACTTTAGCTTTTAGTGTTGTTGTTTCCAGTTGGCGGATGAAGCACAAACAGCAACAAAAAGTTTTGAATTCAACCGTTGCTTAATCTGAGATATTGCACTTCGTTGTAGTCCGTCGGGGGTTTAAAGTGTCGCCTCATAGCGAAAGTCCGGCGGGGGTTTAAACCCCCGCCTCATAGCGAAAGTCCTCTAAAGAGGACTGAAGAATTAATTAGATATTTCCCATCAAAATATCAAATATTCTGGTCACGTTCAGGTGAGAACAGAAATTATACCGGTGTCTATTAGTCCTCTAAAGAGGACTTTAGCTTTGAGCCAGGGAATTAATTCCCTGGCGGCCTTTCGGGTGAAGTGGAGACTAATAAATATCTGGAAATCGCCCGTTGTAAAAAAAAGTTTCCAGATTTGCGTAAAAAGTTGGGCTGGATTCCGTAAGTAATAACAAGAGGCCGATCGCACTTTTAGACAAACGGGCGATCGCTTAACTTGATTTCATCATATCACTTTTAATTCAATCACAGACTAGGAGTGCAATTTCAATGCCTACCACAAATGAAGTTTCCAGCAACCTTCTGCCGATCGATATTCTGACAACTGACACTTTACCCGGAAGTGCAGCCAAAAATTCCATCCTCAACCCTTTAAGCAACAGCAACAGTCAAAACATCGGCGGTAGTGCTTTGATAGCTGACAGCAAAACTCAGCCAGTTATTGAACCCGAAAAGCTATCCAGTCCGACTGACACGCTTAACTCAAAAAATGCGATCGCCGATACAAATAGCAAAAAATCAGATGATTCATTAATTGTTACCGACACTCTCAAAAGCGGTTTAAGCGAGTCAGCAAGCAGCAGTAGTGTTCGCGACACCTTATCCGGTTCCCCGTCAGGTACAGATGTCAAAGATACGCTGACAGGAATCAGCAACGATGCACCGTTAAGTGCAATTAAAGATGACACTATTACAGCAGCAGATTCTTTGACTAATCCTCAGAGTGCCGAGAAAATACCATCTGAGAAAACTCCCGGTACTTTAGCCGAAAAAGAAAGCAAGCCAGAAATTGCGATCGCCCAAAATACTTCTGTCTCAGAACCAAAAGCAACAACAAGTTCAGAAGCGATTAAACCAGATAACTCGCCAGCAGAAAAACCTGCCGCTACAGTCGCCGATATCAGCCAAGACAGCAACAAAACAGCAGAAAAACCTGCCGCTACAGCCGCCGATACCAGCAAAGACAGCAACCAAGAAAAATCTTCAACTAACAGCACAGACAACAACAAACAATCTACAGACAATACAGAAGTCGTCGCAGTTGGAACACCAAAAGAATTAAGTCCCACCGTTCCTACATCAGATCCAGTAGCCGATAATTCCTTTACATCGGGGAAATTTGTTGTTGACTCTACAGGTCAAGTCGGCATTGATTTCTTATTGGACGGCGGTTTGTATAAGGGTCAATTAGCTATTATCAGTCTCAAAGGAATGGA
This sequence comes from Microcoleus sp. T3_D1, assembly GCF_036700405.1. NCBI lineage: Bacteria > Bacillati > Cyanobacteriota > Cyanophyceae > Oscillatoriales > Microcoleaceae > Microcoleus > Microcoleus sp. T3_D1. Next base: position 30,936 of record NZ_JAUBOV010000028.1, on the reverse strand, counting down.
TAAGTTTTCTCCAGGTTCGGAAGAGTTTCTCAAAGAAGCGGCTTCGAGAGCACTTAGCAATTCTGGAAATGGTCATGTAGTTATTAATGACTTGAGTGAAGGTGCAAAATTTACGGGGAATTTACTCGAAGGCAATTATAACGATGGAGTTTACTTAGGACTTAAGACTTTTGCGATGACTCCGGGGGAGGAATTCGGGGTGATGTTAGTGCCTAATGGGACTGTACAAGAGGTACTTAACAATCCGGCGATCGGAGGAGACAAACGTCCTTTATTCTCGATGGTGACAGCGAATCCTGCTGAGGGATTTCATGTGGGTCAAATTGCCGATGTAACGGGTAGCGGCAAGACTTTTACAATGGAGGATATGCGAGTCGATTTAGGGAGCGATCGCGATTACAATGACTTCGTATTTCAGGTGCGGGGTGCAACGGGTCAAGCTGTGAATTTAGATAGCGTGATTAATGCCGATAAAGATTGGCGAAAAACGGATATGGGTCAGGCTTTGATTGCTTATGCTAAGCCAGAAGTTGAACCGAAGTTAGAGCCTGCCAAAGAAGATACAAAACCTGTCACTAATTCTGTGGCCACTAAAGATGCGGCGGTTTTGGAAACAAAAGTGACGCCGACTGAGGAAGCTAAAAAAGAGCCGATCGCACCGGTTTCCACTCCGAATGAATCTGTC
>NZ_JAUBOV010000028.1:0-30151 GCF_036700405.1 Microcoleus sp. T3_D1 | reverse complement strand
TCGAAAACCGAGGTTACTACTTCGGATCAGGCTGTGACACCAGCGGTGACAATTGAAGAGGAAAAAAAGGCGATCGCACCGGTTTCCACTCCGAATGAATCTGTCTCGAAAACCGAGGTTACTACTTCGGATCAGGCTGTGACACCAGCGGTGACAATTGAAGAGGAAAAAAAGGCGATCGCCCCGGTTTCCACTCCGAATGAATCTGTCTCGAAAACCGAGGTTGCTACTTCAGATATAACAGTGACGCCATCGGTGAAAAATGAAGAGAAAAAAGAGCCGATCGCACCTGTTTCCACTCCGAATGAATCTGTCTCGAAAACCGAGGTTGCTACTTCAGATATAACTGTGACACCAGCGGTGACAATTGAAGAGGAAAAAAAGGCGATCGCGCCGACAGCCGCGACTCACTCTGTTTCCGTTTCCGAACCGAAAGCCACGACAATTGAAAGTAAACAAGAGCCGATCGCAACTTCTGTTTCTCCCTCAATCAAAGATGCTGGGGCTTCAGAGCCTACTGTGATGACAGCCGTGGAAACTGAAACGAAAATAGAGGCGATCGCACCGACTTCCACTAATCATGAACTCAATATAAATAAAGATGCGACAACTTCAGAAACTCAGGAAACAGCATCAACTTTAATAGGACTTACCGACGAGGACTCAGAAACCGGGTTTTTCTACGAAAATACTTCGTTGCAGCCCGCAGATTTGGTAAAAAACCCGGTTTCTGCGATCGAAGTGCCTAATTCTTTTTTAACTGAACCTCAAACAAAAACTAATACAAATCTGTCAACTGTCGAAACTACTAACGCTCAAAATCCAGTTATTCTCCCAACTCAAGAAGTCGCTAAATCAGAATTAGATATTCCTACAACTAACTCATTGTCGAATATCACACCTGGAGTATGGACTGTTGGCGAAACGGGTCAAGTCAGCTTTGATTTCCTCGTTGATGGCGGTCTTTATGAGGGAGAAATTGCGATCGTTAATTTATCGGGAATGGAGCAATATCCGCCGAATTCTGATGCTTTTAGACAAGAAGCAGTTAAACGTGCTTTAAGCAGTTCAGAATTGGGTCATATTGCGATTCGCGATCGCCTGGAAGGTGCGAGATTTAGCGGTGAATTTGGCGAACCAAATGTTAATCATGGTCAATACCAAGGTATCAAAACTTTTGCGATGCCACCAGGGGCTAAATTTGCAGTGATGTTAGTTCCTAATGGCACTGTGCAAGAGATATCGGAATCTCCCAGTCTTTGGCAGGATAAAACTCCCCTGTTTTCGATTCCAGCAGCTAATGCCGACAGTCAAGTAATGCTGGCTGATTTCACTGGAAAAGGTAATACTTTTGCTTGGGAAGATATACCAGGAAACCAGGCCGATCGCGATTTTAATGACTTAATTTTTGCGATCGATGGCGCGACGGCTAACGTACCAGAACTCGCAGCAAATGTCAATGCCAATACTCAATGGCTGGAGTCAAAAGCAGGCCAGGAAATTTTAACTAAGTCCTTAGTTAACGATAAGCCTCCTGCGATTAAACCCGTTGTAGATTTTGCCTTAACTCCAGCACAACCTACCCGCCAAGTTGACCTCGCTCAAGTGTTTTTTGACCCCGAAGCTAGCACTTTAAAGTATGAAGTGGTTGAGGGTAACAGTGCCTCTTTAGTTGTTAGTTTAGAGGAAGATAAGTTACAACTGATAGGATTGCCACAATCGGGCGTTACTGATGTCGTAATTCGGGCAAAGGATGCAGCAGGTAATTCTGTCATTCACAACTTTTCAGTTACTACTAGCAATCTCAGTACGGATTCCATTGCTGCTGTCAATACTGCCCTGACAGATTTAACGAAAGTCATTAATCAAAATTCGGCAAATTTCAGCGAAGGTTTGAGCAGCGAAGCAGCCACAGAATCCCTGATCAATCTCACAACTTTATTAGAGCAATATCCCGATGCCCTGCCGCTGTTCAATAAACCAGATTCTCTGGCTAAGCTTGGCATAAGCGACAGCAATATTCCCACTCTCCGACAATTACTGCAAAGTCCAGAAGTGGGAGCGGAATTCGGGCTATCAGTGTCTTTAGGGGAAGCTTTAAGCCAGCCTGATTCCACGGTATTTGATGAGTTTTTGCTGAATGCTGATGAGGCTATTTCTCTGCTGCCCTCTGATGCTAAGCAGCCGAAAGTTGGATTTATTGACTTTACGGAGGGAGAACACGTTCAGCGAGTTACTTCTGCATTTTCCTCGATTAATTCTCTGGCTAAGTACGACACTTTTACCGTCAATCGGGGGGATTGGGCTGAGCAATTGAGGCGGTTTGTAGATGGGGTGAAAGCAAATGGTGAAAATCGGGCGATCGCCAATCTCAGTTTCGATTTATCCCAATTAGATGATATCGGCATTACCACTCGTTACGAACTCACTCCTGAAGAACAAGCAGCGATTCAATATGCCCGCGAAAATAATGTTTTGCTAGTTGTCTCAGCAGGCAATACGGGCGGGGTAATGTCGGCTTTGGGAGCGGCTAGCAAGATATTTGATAACATTATTACTGTCGGTGCTGTCGATCAATTTGAGTCTAAAACTGACTATTCTGCCTACGGTGACGGACTCGATTTAATGGCTCCTGGGGGTTCGTGGGCGAACGATCCTAATGCTTTTGTCGGCACTTCGCGATCGGCATCCTATGTCACAGCCGCAGCTTCTTTAGTTTGGGCGGCAAATCCAGCATTAAGTTTGACACAAGTCAAGCAATTGCTGATAGATACAGCAGCGGATTTGAATACACCTGGATGGGATAAAGAAACTGGGGCGGGTTTGGTAGATGTGAAAAGTGCGATCGATCGCGCTTTGTCAATGGAACCAACTCTAGACCCCGTAAAATCAGGGGGGCAGGTAAGTTTTTTCAGCGGGGAAGGTCGCGTAGAGACTTTAGCTAGACCTGCATCTGAGCCAACTCAAAAGGCGATTTCTGACTTAGAAAAAGCCCAGCAAGATTTACTCGAACAGTGGCAAATCTTAGCAGATTTGGGTAATCCGTCTCTCAACTTGTCAGATTTAGAATCTGACGCGATCGCGAAAATTGCTGATGCTTTGAATAAGTATCAACAAGTGAGCACTGATGCTGGGATTACTGATGCTCACAACCAACAAAGAGTCGAAGAATTAGCCCTCGCAACGAGTCACTATCAAATTGAAAACGAGCGACTGCAAAATCTTTGGACACAGCAAAAGGAACTTGAGGATAGGTTAGCTAAACTTGGGGAAAATAAATCTGCTTTAGAGACAGAGACTCAAAAACTGTTAGAGGGAATTCAAGCACAAATTGCCAAAGCTGAGGCGGATTTGGCTAAAGCTAAAGCTAAATTGCTCAATCCTTTTGCGAATGTTGGCGATAATTTGCAAACAGATCCCGCACCTTGGCGCGAAGCAGCAAATAAACAACAACAATTTGCCTCTAATTTCCAGGCTCAAGCTGCGATTCAAAATGCAGAAGCGGCGAGATTTAGTGCGATTTCTAATAACATTAATCCCCTCCGCTGGCAACCTGTGGGTACAGAAAAAGGCAGATCCGGCCGCCGGCGAGAAATTTGGGGTTGGGCAAATGACCCAAACTTGTCAAGACAGAAAAATCAATCGCAATGGCAATCCCAAATTGCTACTCAAAATTCTCAAAGTTTACAGCAATTATCACAGCAAGCAGCACAGCAGCAAGGTGCTTTAAATCAGTACGCTCAATTCCTAGAAGCAAAACCAACTAATCTCGGTGAAGAAGGTCTCGATAAAGCTGGTAAAGTGCTGCAACTTTTGCAACAACAGGCCGCAGAACAAGCAAAGATTGCTGAAAATTATACCAATTTAGCTGTTATTGCTGGGTCGCGCCAGCAACAAAATCAAATTCAAGCTAATTGGCACAATTCTAAAATTAATCGTTGGCAACAAGTAGGTACTAAACGTACTGGTCGTTCTGGAAAAAATACCGAACCTGTTTATGGATGGGTACACTATCCCGAACATATTGGGCCGCGGGATATGGCTCAACAATTAGCTAATCAAGCTGCTTCTGAGTCGCAAGCTTACGCACAGTTGGCGCAACAAGCACAGCAACAAGCAAGCGCGCTGCAAGAACAGGCAAGAAAGTTAGAAACGGGAATTAAAGATTGGCCTGTTTTGAAACAGGGAATTGACTATGAAATTGCGGCGGATGCGTTGCGCTTGCAAGCGGAAAAAGATTTGTTTGCTTTGCACGATCCGGTACAGCGGCAAAAGTTAGAAACGCTACTTCAAGAAATCGATCTAGCTGAAAAAGAACTGCAAAGAGTGGAAAATGAAAAGATTCCCGCGCAACAGCAGTTAACCGATTTAACCGAAAATCGGTTGAAAGAAAGTCAGGCTAAGTTAGAGGCAATTCAAGCTGAGAAAGCTGAAGCTGCGAAGAATTTGCAAAACTTCTTAGAAACTGCTGGTTTCTTGTTGCCTTATCGCGAGAGGTTGTGGGCGGTTGACAAACAAATTGAGAAGTTAGAATCGGAACAACTGAATGCGTTCAAGACAATGCTGGAGTTGCAGAATCAATTGCAGAAAAATCCTAGCGAGAGTTTGCAGCAACAGTTGGATAACTGGGCAAGTTATTTGCAGAATTTAGAGCAAGAATTGGCTTGGGCTAAGTTGCAGCGCAACCAATTAGCAATGGCTTTGGCTGATTCGCCGGAACGATTGGCGATCGCATCTTTAATTAATGATTTTGAACGGGAACAGCAAAAACTTAAGGCAACCACACAAGGGGCAACCACGGGGGGATTGCCCCTACAGAGATACCTTGATTTCCTGCACGGTGTCGAGGGAAGTAGCGCGAATTTCCTCGCCGGGTTTGATAATTTAGATAGTCGTTTAACTCAAGGAAAAACTGAGCAAGCACAAACAGATAAAGCTCTGGCTGTACTCAAAAAAGAATATCGCGAATTGGGTTTGAAGAAAGCAGATTTAGAAGATGTTCAGATTCCGGCTAAACAAAAACAAATTGTTGATAAAAACAAGGAAATTGAAGGGACGGAAAGTGCGATCGCCCAAACTCAATCCAGTTTTTCGACAATTTCCGCAGCACAACTGACGGATATCCCAAGTGCGATCGCCTCTACAGATGCCGCAATTCAGCAGCAAAAATCTGCGGTACAAGGCTATCAAAATCAAATCAATCAAGCCTTTGCTACTGCTAACTCATTGGAACAGCAACGGCAAGCTAATCAAAATGCAGCTAATTACTGGAACGGTCAGGTTTATGTGTTTAATGCCGATGCTTATCTAGCTTATTACCCTGACGTTGCAAAAGCCTTTGGCTGGAACGGACAATTAGCTTACTGGCACTATCTCTCCTATGGCAGATACGAAGGACGATTGCCTAATCCCCAAGCAGCCGTCTATCGAAATAATCATCAAGGTGCTGCTAATTCTTTTGCACAACAGCGAGATTTAGCTACCTCAAATGCACAACAACTCAATGCCACTTTGCAGCCTCAAATTGCCACTGCTCAACAGCAAATAAGCACACTGGAAACAGACAGAAACCTTTTAGTTCAGCTATCACAATTAAATGCTCAACTATCGCAACAACAACAGCAGCGGGATACTCTTGTCCAAGATTTAGAAAAGCTGAATCAACTCAAAGCTGATACCGAACAAAAACTGATTGACAAATATCGAGAAATTGAACTTACCAGTCAATACTTGGAGCAAGTGGAAGGTGAAGTCGATCGCCTGCAAAGTCGCCTCGATGTTCTCAATCGCACTGGTGTTTTACAAACTAAGTATCAGCAGGATTGGAACGCATGGCAGCAAGCAAATCAAACTCAAGTAACTGCCACTGAATCTTTATTGGCAACTCGTCAAGCTGGAGCAGCAGACAGGCAACAATTGGCAGATTTGCAGTCACAATTAAAGCCTGTTCAAGATAATTTGCAAAAAGGTCGATCGCTCCAAACATCTCTTGCCGATACTCAACAAGCTCTCGCTTTTACAAACCTGCAAATCGGCAATCAAAATTTAGTGATTCAAAGTGCGATCGATAACGATGCTGGACTCGCAGCAGCGGAACGAGCTTACTTGAATTTAGCTGAAGCAAGTCGGCAAAAAACCTGGTATTGGAACGGCAGTGCTTGGGCTTACAATGCTGGCGAAGCTGCGGCCTATCGCAGTCATTTGCAAGCAGCTTCATTTATCGCAGATGAGCGGAACAAACTGTGGCAACGCCGTCAAGAAGCAGCTAAAAAAATTAACGAACTCACTCAGAAAGCCGCCGAACAACAGTCACAAATTGCCACTCTTAACTCCCAGTTACAAGCGCTGGGAGGAGTGCCACAACTGGAAGCGGAGTTTAATCGGGTACAAAGTGCGATCGCCTCTGTGAATCAGCGCTTGCAACCCCTGCAAGATCGAGAAAACCAACTAATTAAAACCATCCAAAATGCAGCATCTCAGGCCGCAAATCTGGCAGGAGAACTCGCCCAAACAACTCAATTAAAATCAACAGCACTGCGTCAGTTAATTGGTTTGGGAATGCTGGCTTCTGAATCCGATGTTGATTTCTTTGCTACACAAGTCGAGCCGCAAGTCAATAATCATTTGGAAAAACTGCGCGGTCAAGGCCAGGATTTGACAAATCAAATCAATAGCATTAATGAATTAGTTGCTGATTGGGAACAACAACTCGCCAATACAACAGATCCGGTGAGTCAGGAATATCTGAAGAATTTGATTCAATTATCAAAATCTCAGCTTAGTAGTTTAGAAGCATTGCAAGCATCGAGTCAGACTGCCGCTGACGATTTAGAAAAATTGCTGAAACAGGCAACAGAAGCGCTGCTTCCCTTGCGGCAAAAGCAAGAATTAGAAATCCGCCAGAAGCTAGAAAGCAATGAAAATCGCCTCAATGCTTTGCAGTCTCAACTCAATTCCGAAAACGCGGCTGAGGCGGCAATTAAAGATGATACCGTGCTAGCTCATGCCCAACTTACTGACCAAGTTCGTCAAGATTTAACTAATAGCGTCAACAACACAACTCAAGACCTATTAGAGGGCAACCCGATGACTAAAAAATTGGGTGATAATCAGCAAAAATTGTCTGAATCTGTTGATAATTTGATAGCTGAAATTAACGATCGATTTGCTGAACCATACGGTGACTATCAGCGGAGTGAGGCGAATCTGGAGGACGGGATTAAGACTCTGGGGGTTGTGGAAAATCTCGCCGATGCACTTGATGGTAGTGTTACTTCTACTGAGCAAGCAATTGAGAAAATTAAACTCCGCATTAAACAGGATGATGAGTTGTGGCAAGAAATTGCTCCTATTGCGATTCGTTACGGTGTTGAGTCGCAGGAATTGAAGGATTATCAAGCACAAATACAGGCAATTCTAGGTTCCAAAACATCTCATACAGAGATAGATGCAGCTACTAAAGAATTAAGAGCGCAATTCCTCAAAGACCATCCTGAAAACGGTACAGCGATTAATTTGTTGCAAGGAGCAACTTTAGAAGGACGTAGCCCAAATCAGCACATATCCAACTTGTTAAATTCAACAGTGGATACATTGCTAGCTGCTGATGCTGTCGAAGGGCGAAATCCAAATCAAGCGCTATTTGATAAAGCAAAAGCCGAACAAGCATCACACGAAGCGCAAGGTTATGCGGCTTTAGCACAAGCGGCTTGGTACGAACAACAAGCGGCTTATAATTGGGCGGTCAGTCGCAAAAATGGCCCTTACTGGTACGAGCAACGCTGGGTTAAAAGACGCTCTGGAAAAGGTCATTGGGAGACTGTTACCCATGTTGACCATAATTGGATTCTTTGGAGTCAATATTCCCAAATATTTCCCCAGTTGCGGCAACAGGGAATTGCACATCTCGCAGAAGCCGATAAATGGCGCAAGGAAAAAGAGCGAATCGAACCATTGGCGAAACAGTGGACTGAGGCAAATAATGCGGCCAATGAAGCCCAACCTCCTGTTAAAGAATCCCGCGATTTCTTTGCACAATTAGAAGAGGCTCGCAAGTCGATTCCTGGTGACAAAATTCAATTAGAATTCTTAGAAAATCTGTTGCCAACGCTGAAGCAACAGTTAGAACAAGCCGAGGCTGAAGCCGCCGCTCAAAATGCTAAAGTGCAGCAACAATGGGAAGAATACGATACTAATTCTGAGGAGTATCGCGCTGCTGTTGCTGATATCCTGGCACGTCGCGGCGAACTGAACAAACAAGCCATAGAAACTCAGCAACAAATTGCTGATGTAGAAAAATGGGTTGAGCGGCAAAGTGTAGCCCTAGCACCGGAATTAGCAGGCACGAAAGCGCTAATTGATTCCCTGAAACAGCAACAGCAAGCAATTACTAATCAAATTGCCGAATTTGTCAAACAAGGTGCTACTGTAGATGGTTTGCAAGACTTATACAGCAAAGAAGCACAGTTAAAACAAACCTTGCAGCTACTGATAAATAAAGCTGCAATCCTCACCGCCCAGCAAACCGCGCTGACTCAAAAACGCACGCTGTTAACAGCACAAAACGAGGTAATTCTTGCCGAACAAAGGTTACTCGATGCCTACACCAAAGACCCCGATGCCGACACTAGCAATTTGCAGCAACAATTGCAAGATGCCCGCGCTGCTTTAGCCGAAGCCCAGCGTTTAGCAGAACAAGCTGAAGCTGCTAGCAAGATTCTCACCGCACCATTGCAACAATTGAAGGAAGATTTGTTGGTGCAAAATGACGAACATCTCAAGCAAGCGAGGGAAAATCAACAGATTCTGAAAGCGCTGGTAGAAGCAACTCAGGCGAATGCTAACTACACCCTGCAAGCTGCACAAAAACAGCAAGAAGTCAACTATTTAGAGTTCCAAATTTTGCAGCGATTGCAGCAAGCAACTGACGCGGGTTTCAAAGAAGCGAAAGCGCTGTTAGATGTAGCTAAGCACAACGATATGGCGACGGCGGCAGAGATTTACTATCGCGATTACAGCGACTTAGCAGGCGATAAAGGCAATAGCTCTAGCCCCGGTTTAGCTAAGCCAGAAGACCGAATTTTAGCAGACCGATACTATCAGGAAATGCTGAATAACCGGGAGTTACAGCGCCGCGCTCGATCGCAAGCTGATGCCTTTGGGGCGACGAGAAAAACCGCCGAGGCGCAGATGAAAACGCTGCAAACACAGCAAGAAACCGCTGCTAAATTGTTGAGCGATTTAAATGACAAAATTGCCACTACCCAGGAGGAAAAGGAGAAAAAAGAGCAGGAATTAGCCATTGCTCAAGCTCGTCTGGATGGCATTACCCGCATCCGCGAACAAACGGAACAAACTTTTATTCAGTTAGTAACCATTGAAAAACTGAATTTAGCCCAAGCGCAATTAGAGCAAGAAATTGCCGAATCGCGCCAGCAGGGAATTGATGAAGCTGTACAAGCGAGGATGGAACGAGACAGAGTAGAAACGGCACGTCAGAGAACCGAAACTGTTGCCAAAATCGAACTGTTGCGGCAATTGCAAGCGGAAGATAATCTGCGGCAATCCTTAAATCAGGCGCGGGGAAATCTGGGAATGACTACCCTGGAAGCAACGGACGATCCGGTGCAATTGCAAACACAATTAGCGGGACTTCTCGCATCGCTGAAAGATTTGGAAACTCAGCAGCAATCTGATTTACCAGCGGATTTGAAGGCGTTGTTAGCAGAAGCGCGGGGTGATATCCATGAAGCGCTGCAAGGGAAAGAAGCAGCCAATATTCAGGAAAATCTGCTGAAGGCAATGGAGGGCTTAATTGGACAAGTTCAACAGTACAAAACTGAGATAAATCGCATTGATTTAGAGGAACAGTGGGATACTCAGTTGTTGCAAACTGCCGAGACGGATTTGCAAGGTGCTTCTCAACAATTGTTGAAAGAGTTGCAGCGTGCTGAGGAATTATCGGGTGAAAAGCAGGTGATTGAGCCGCTGTATATGGAGGCTTTGACTAAGGTTGCTTATGCGGAACAAGCGGTGGATATTTCTGAGGATTTGGCTAAGCAGTCTAAGGAGATGTTGGACCAGATTATTAAGCAGCGGGTTGCGGAACGGAAGGCTCGGAAGAAGGCTTTTTGGAATAAGATATTGGGGATTATTTCCCAAGTTACGGGGATTCTCAGCACTGTTTTGATGATTCTCTCTCCTGCTTTTCCTGCACTGATTCCCTTTTCTATTGGTTTAGGTGCTGTTAGTGGGGCAATTAATACGATTCAAGCTGTCATAAATGGTGACTGGATGGGAGCGATTTTCAGTGGCATTATGACGGGTTTAACTGCTATCAGTGGCGGTTTAGGTCAGATGGCGAGTCAAACTGCAAAAACCGCAGCACAGACGATTAAAACTTTGCAAACTATCGCTTCTGGTGCTTTCGCTGGGGCGCGATCGCTCATGTCGGGCGAAAGTGTGATGGGTTTCTTGCAAATTCTCGGTAGTGTGGCGAGTGCTGCATCGGCGGGGATGAGCAGTTTTATCAATCAATGTAGCGGCACGCTACAGAAAGTTATGTTGTCTGTGGTGCAAAGTTTGCAACAAGCACCGCAGATGATTTATGGCGGTATTAAGTCGATTCAAAGTGGGGATTGGTTGAATGCGATCGGCAATTTCTTTAATGGGGCGCTCGCGATCGGTCAAAGTTTTGCTGGTAATTTTAATACTGCTGTTGCTGGGATTTTGGAGAAAGTCAGTAATGTTGGTAATACCGCTTTGTACTTGGGTAATGCGATTAAGAATGGTGGAATTGAGGGTTGGTTGTCTGGTTTGAATGGCATTTTGGGTCTTTGGAAAGATGATCTCATGGGGATGGTTGATAAGATTTCAGGGAAGGATGAGTGTGAGGTTTGCATTAACGACTATTTAGATGAAGATGTGGAAGATGAAACAGACGATCTGTTACAGGATGGAGATAGTGAAACTTTAGAAGACGATGCAGGTTTAGATCCTCCAGAGAAACCTGAAACTTTTGACGATCTGCTCCCAGAGGCAAAAAAGAAAAAACTGCCTAAGATGTTAGAAGAAGCATACGCGAGAGGAGAGTTGGCTTTTTATACAGATCCAGAGACCGGATTACCGTGGGATTCGATCGACCAGCAAGAAGGTAATCAACAACCTGAGATTATTCTCAAGGGGGAAATCACGTCCGGCAACTCCACATCCGGTAACTCCTACGAATACAAAATCAAGGCTGGTGATACCCTTTGGGACATTGCACAGGAAAAACTGGGTGATGGGAGTCGGTGGGACGAACTTCGCAAAGCAGATGGCAGCACATTTACTGAAGAAGAGGTTCGTCATCTACAGATTGGTCAAACGGTTTATCTGCCAAAGACTAATCATACCGAAAAAGAAACATCGGGTACACAGTTTTCTTCTTTTGCATCGAAACCTCAAAATGGTAACTCATCAAATTACAGCCCAACATCAAGTATTCCTAAGTCTAATTTATTACCTGAGTTTGAGAAGAAAATCACGGTCAAAAGTTTACCGAAGCCGTTACCTACTGTAATACCTAGTGAAAATGGGTTCGTCATTCTCGTTTATGAGGATTCAAAAGTGCAGGGTAAAGTCAAGGGGTGGGCTAAAAACTCTCCGAATAAAGTGGGCTATTCACTGAACGACAAAAACTCCTTGTCTATTTATGTAGAGCAGAAGAGTGACAGACTAGAAGATGTATTGGGAACTGAAATCTATCGCCGTGTTAAAAACAGCTTTCCTAAGACCAAAGTAGAGCTGGACAACAATGGCAAACTCAACACAGAAGTTTCATACTCAATGGGAAGTAGTGACATTATCGACAATAGATTGAAGCTATACCCTGGTTCAAACAAGTTTGCTCTGTCAACGGAAGTTATAATTCCATACTCTAATAATTCTTTTAAAGCTGAAGGAAAAGCCGGATATGAATTAACAGGTCGCTATTACACCATACCAATACCGCCCGAAACTTTAAAGGTGGCTGCTATTGGAACTGCTGGAACGATTACCCTGTGGGCAATTCTTAACAATTTGAGTGGGGTTGGTATTTTGGATGATGTAGCAATGTTAGCACTTGCCCGTTATCTTTACCAGTTTGGACAGTCGGTTGCTAAATAAGCACATGGCTATCCTCTTTACAAGCAAGTCTTGATCGCCCCCAGCACCCCACCCGATCGCCCTTGGCAAGAATTTCAACAAACAGAAACCTTTGCGATCGCCAACCAACTATCCCAACAGATAAAGATGATTTATTGGCCAATTACCCAACCCACGATCGAAGTGCGATCGCTTTTACCTGAATATCAAACATTATTTTCTATGATGGTAGAGCGAAGCATTCCCCAAATTCAATTATTGATCTTATCAAACAGCGATCGCTACTTCTGCCCCATCCAGTCAAAATGCAGACCGAATGTAATTTTTTGTTGAATCTCCATAAAAATTACATTAATTTTCACAATAATAGAACTACCTAGTTCTAACGATCGAACAACCCCAGAGTAGTCCAAAGGAGTGATTTCTGATGAAAAAATTTTTGACCCTGGCAGTATTAATACTGGCAACACCAATAATAACTCAACAAAGTGAGGCATTAGCTGTTACACTAGGCCCACTTCCCAGAGATGTTATTTACTCTGCTGAGGGAACTTTCAAGCGCCCAAACATTTTTTTCAATAATCCAACGGACACCATCCAAATTTCTGGTCAGACGGTGCTTGGAAACGAATCTACCTATGAAGCTCGCATTTACTTTCCTAGTGGCATTGGTGCTTCTGGGTTAGTTTTTAATGAATTCAAGATGAACTTAGAAGACAAAATATTCGCTGCAGGGCCAAATAGTTTGTTTGGTTATAATGATATAGGTCTGCCTTGGCAGTTGGGTGGCGTAACAAGTACAACACCGTTCGCACCTGATACTTGGCATCATATTGCGTTTGTACAAGGTGGAGGTACGCAACGCCTCTATCTTGATGGTCAAATAGTTGGTAGTATCTATCGTGCTGGAGACATTAGGGATTCAGATGGCGGTGGCTTCTTGGGTGCGATTTTCCGAGACGATCCATCAAATATATACGATCAATTGGTGCCTAGCTTTATTGGACACCTAGATACATTTCGTATTTCCAATGTGGCACGATACACTGGCAATAGCTTCGAGGCCCCCAAAGAAGACCTCACCTCAGATGCAAATACCCAGCTTTTGTACAACTTCATCTTAAAAGATTACTTTCAGCAAGATGGCGATACTTGGGTATCAGACCTAAGTGGTAATGGTCGTAACGGCAGGTTTGGTAAAGGTTTTGCAGGTGCAACTTCACCTAGCATCGTAGTTCCTGTTGACTCCCAAGAAACCACTCCCGTACCTGAGCCAATTTCTACATTGGGAACTTTAACGGGATTAAGTTTAATGGGTTGGATGCGTCAGCGGAAAAACCAGAAGAATATTCAGGTGTCGAGGGAAGATTAAGAGCAATTGGTAAGAGCAATCGCCCTTTCAAAAGATGCGCGATCGCCCCCTTTTCTTTCTGCAACTTACGCAAAGTCCATCTCGTGGATGACATGAGGGCAATCGCCTTTCCCAAAAATTAGGCGATCGCTCCTCTCCCAGAAACCGGGTTTCTGCGCTCACTTTTGCATCCCCACCGAGATATTTAGGAAGAAACCCGGTTTCTTTATCCCCGTGCGATCGCCCTTCTCCCAGAAACCGGGTTTTTGGCGGTTTTTGCCTGCTGTAACCAAGTATTTTCGTAAAAACCCGGTTTCTGGCCACCCCTCCACACGCCAACTAAAGAAACCGGGTTTTTCAGCATATTCAAGGCTGTAACCAAGTATTTTCGTAAAAAACCGGTTTCTGGACTCCCATCGTAAGTCCCATATATTAACTTTTGTTACAAAAACTCGGCTTTTGCGTAAAAATACCCCGCGAAATCCCAATACACAATAGAAGGCTTTCACCTTTGATGCAAATTCACCCCCAAAAACTATGACAGCCGCAACTATGCCGATCGCCCCCATCGCCCCTTACAGCCACCGTCTAGCCACCGCAGAAGACGCAAAGGATCTCGCCCCCCTCTGGCAAGCATTCGCCGCAGAACGCGAATCCATCGACCCCTCAATGCTGGTCAAACCTAACTTCGACTTTGAAAAATACGTCACCAACCAACTCGAAAAACCACTTTCTTTCTGCTGGTTATTAGAACATAGCGACAGCATTATCGGCTGTCTATTTATCTACTATTACGACGAAGCCCCGCCCGCCAGTCTCCCCGAATACTTGATTCAACAACACAACATTGAAAATCCGTTTCAATCCCGCCGCGTCGGTTCCGTTTTGGGGATGTACGTCCAGCCAGAACATCGGAAATCCGAAGCAATTCAAATGCTAGCAAAAGCAGCTATCGCCCATGCTAAAACCATGAAAGTCAGCGATATAGACTTGCTAATTGCTGCCGATCGACCGGGCCTTCAAGCCATGTTGCAGCGGGCTGGATTTACCAAAGCCGCAGTGCAATATACCCGCCATTATGACATTGCAACTGATGCTGAATTACCGAGTTTGCACCCGCCCCATCCCGAATTGCCCGATGTCGAATTGCCTGCACCGAGAGCAATTCCGCTACGCCATCCCCAAACTAACGAACTCCTTCGCAATTCTCAAGGAGAACCTGTTTTCTTGATGCCCTTAGTTGATGAACAAGGTGAATTACTGAAGTCATCTAGCGGTCAACCTATTTACCCGGAATTGTTGCTCGATCCCGCAACTAATTCTTGGGTTATTGATGGGGAAGACAAATTAGTGGCTTGTCCGCTTTTGCGGGATGAAAATGGACAAATAGTCGAGAATCAAGACATTGTTCAATTTTATCGTCCTGCTTACCAAATTATTGATGGAAAACCTGGTCTAATGCGAGATGAGACTGGTAATTATGTTTTTTGCGATCTCGAACTGGACAAACAGGGTAAAATAGTGAAAAGTCCTGATGGCTTTCCCATTTTTAAACAGCCGCAAATCCAGATTAGGACTTACGCATAAATACCAAAGAAACCGGGTTTTTTACCAGTTTGTAAGGCTGGGATGCAAGATTTTTCTAAAAAACCCGGTTTCTGCGTCCAGGAATATCATGAATTATATCAAATCCGGTTGCATCGTCCTGGTATGGGCAGGGCGGGTTTATATAATTGGTCGATACTTATTAAATATCTCGGCGAACCCGCCCCTACAAAAATTTATATAATACTAGGACGAATCAAACGGAAATGATATTACGCACTCCGACGAAAGAAACCGGGTTTTTTACCAATTTTTAAGGCTGGGATGCAAGATTTTCGGAAAAACCCGGTTTCTGCGTCCAAAACTATACTTATTCACATCAGGATCGCCTTTCGCTCAGCTATGACATAATCCGGCACCCAAAATCTATCTACAGACATCAGAATAGCTACAGGCATAAAAATATCAACATCGTTTCCCATCTCTTCTGTTGGCAGCAAGCCAAACAATTCATCATCTTGGTTAACGTATGCTAAGATATTATCAAAATCCTCTAAAAGTTCGTCCGGGTATATGCAGTGGATTCCTCTCTCATCTTCATAATATTCCTCTTCTTCAGGCAAGAATTGTGAAGGTTTGAGTTCGGCAATCAAATAATCTAGTTTGTGAAATTCTGCTTCAGGAACGATCGCCGCTACATCTTCCCCGGCTTGCTGTAAGAGAATCCGATCGCCCTTGAACATCACTCGTTTAATTGTGGCGATCGCATTTTGGCAAAATTCCTCAACAGTTAACCGGAAAAACCCCTCGCAGCCGTGAAGCGCAGCTATCCCGCTCTTAATCGCCCGTTTTCCCCCCGCAGCCTCGCCCACAACAGAATTTTGACAATTATCCAGGACGAGCGGTAAAATCACAGGTACGATCGAATTATTGTCAGCAGCATTAAATCCTTCAGTCATTAGTTCCCAAAATTTACACAATTGTTGACAATATTGCACAATAGATAAAATTGTAAATATATAGCACCTGCGTTTTTTTTGACCGCTTATGAATAGCAGATTCCTCGATCGCCTCCACCACCCCTCACGCCCCGTCATCGTCTTCGACGGCGCGATGGGAACCAACCTGCAAGTCCAAAACCTCACCGCAGAAGACTTTGGCGGCAAAGAATACGAAGGCTGCAACGAATATCTCGTCCACACCAAACCCGAAGCCGTCGCCAACGTGCACCGGGGATTCCTCGAAGCAGGGGCCGATGTCATCGAAACAGACACCTTTGGCGGGGCTTCCATCGTTCTCGCCGAGTACGATTTGGCAGACAAAGCATATTATCTCAACAAAACTGCTGCCGAACTCGCCAAGGGTATCGCCGCCGAATTTTCCACGCCAGAAAAACCTCGATTTGTCGCAGGATCGATCGGGCCAGGCACCAAATTGCCAACATTAGGACACATTGATTTCGACACACTCACCGCCGCTTTTGCCGAACAAGCAGAAGGACTTTATGACGGCGGCGTTGACTTATTTATTGTCGAAACTTGTCAAGATGTGCTGCAAATTAAATCAGCATTAAATGCCATTGAAGAAGTATTTAAGAAAAAAGGTGCGCGGATTCCATTAATGGTATCAGTCACAATGGAAGCGACCGGCACAATGTTAGTCGGTTCCGACATCAGCGCCGCCCTCGCGATTTTGCAGCCGTACCCGATCGACATTTTAGGCCTGAACTGCGCCACCGGGCCCGATCGCATGGCAGAACACGTCAAATACCTTTCCGAACATTCGCCCTTCGTCGTTTCCTGCGTTCCCAACGCCGGTTTACCCGAAAACATCGGCGGCCACGCCCACTACAAACTCACGCCCATAGAATTAAAAATGGCCTTGATGCGCTTTGTCGAAGACTTAGGCGTACAAGTCATCGGCGGCTGCTGCGGAACCCGCTACGATCACATCCGCGAACTATCAGAAATTGGCAAAACTCTTAAACCCAAAATCCGCGAAATTACTTGGGAACCATCCGCCGCCTCAATTTACACCGCCCAACCCTACGAACAAGAGAATTCCTTCTTAATTGTCGGCGAAAGACTCAACGCCAGCGGTTCCAAAAAATGCCGCGATTTGCTAAACGCCGAAGACTGGGACGGTTTAGTAGCAATGGCTAGGGAACAAGTGCGAGAAGGCGCGCACATTCTCGATGTCAACGTTGATTATGTCGGCCGCGACGGCGTGCGAGACATGAAAGAATTAGTTTCCCGCGTTGTGACTAATGCCACTCTCCCTTTAATGCTGGATTCCACCGAATGGGAAAAGATGGAAGCAGGATTAAAAGTTGCGGGCGGCAAATGTTTGCTGAATTCCACTAACTACGAAGACGGAGAACCGCGTTTTTATCAAGTTTTAGAGTTGGCGAAAAAATACGGCGCGGGCATAGTTATCGGGACGATTGACGAAGACGGGATGGCGAGAACCGCAGACAAAAAATTTGCGATCGCCCAGCGCGCCTATAACGCCGCCGTCGCCTACGGAATTCCCGCCGAGGAAATCTTTTTTGACACCCTAGCTTTGCCCATTTCTACCGGGATTGAAGAAGACAGAAAAAACGGCAAAGCTACCATCGAATCCATCCGCCGCATTCGCCAAGAATTGCCCGGTTGTCACGTAATTTTAGGAGTTTCTAACATTTCCTTCGGCTTGAATCCGGCGGCGCGGCAAGTTTTGAATTCCATGTTTTTGCACGAAGCAATGCAAGCGGGGATGGACTCGGCAATTGTCAGCGCCAATAAGATTTTGCCCCTGGCCAAAATCGACCCCAAACACCAAGAAATCTGCCGTAAACTCATTTACGACGAACGGGAGTTTGACGGCGAAATTTGCGTTTCCGACCCCTTGGGCGACCTGACAACCGTGTTTGCGGGCAAAACTACAAAGCGCGATCGTACAGAAGACGCAAGCCTCCCGGTAGAAGAACGCCTCAAGCAGCACATCATCGACGGCGAACGCATTGGGCTCGACATCCAACTCGCCAAAGCATTAGAAACCTATCCGCCCCTCCACATTATCAATACTTTCCTGTTAGACGGCATGAAAGTAGTCGGAGAATTGTTCGGTTCGGGACAAATGCAACTGCCATTTGTATTGCAGTCAGCAGAAACCATGAAAGCGGCAGTTGCCTATTTAGAACCGCACATGGAAAAGTCCGAATCCGGGGACAACGCCAAAGGCACATTCATCATCGCTACTGTCAAAGGCGACGTTCACGACATCGGCAAAAACTTGGTTGATATTATTCTATCAAACAACGGCTACCGAGTGATTAACTTGGGTATTAAACAGTCGGTTGACAATATCATCGAAGCCTACGAAAAGCACAAAGCCGACTGTATTGCCATGAGTGGCTTGCTGGTAAAATCCACCGCATTTATGAAAGAAAATCTGGAAGTATTCAACCAGAAAGGAATCACCGTTCCGGTAATTTTGGGCGGCGCGGCTTTGACTCCCAAGTTTGTACATGAAGACTGCCAAAATACCTACAAAGGTAAAGTAGTTTACGGCAAAGATGCGTTTTCCGACTTGCACTTTATGGACAAACTCATGCCAGCAAAATCTGCTGGTAAATGGGAAGATTTGCAAGGATTCTTAGATGAAATAGGGCAGGAGAATGGGGCGGTTAAAGAAGCTAAGGCGGCGCCAGAAACTTCTGTAGAAGATGCCAAGAAAGCAGACACTCCTGTGGTGATAGATACCAGGCGATCCGAAGCAGTTGCAGCAGATATCGATCGCCCGACTCCTCCTTTCTGGGGAACGAAACTGTTGCAGGGAGAAGACATCCCCTTTGAGGAGATTTTCTGGCACTTAGATTTGCAAGCATTAATCGCCGGTCAGTGGCAGTTCCGCAAGCCCAAAGACCAATCGCGGGAAGAATACGACGCTTTCTTAGCTGAGACAGTTTATCCGAAATTGGAAGAGTGGAAACACAAAATTATCACTGAGAAGCTGTTGCATCCCCAAGCAATTTACGGGTATTTTCCCTGTCAAGCTGAAGGCAATTCTTTGTATGTGTATCAGCCCGAAATCATGAATGGCGGGCAAACAATAATCAGTGGCGGGCAAACAATAATCAGTGGCGGGCAAGATGCCCACCCCACAACAGAAAGTGGCACAGGCATCTTGCCTGTGGCTGGAACAGAAAGTGGCACAGGCATCTTGCCTGTGGCTGGAACAGAAAGTGGCACAGGCATCTTGCCTGTGGCTGGAACAGAAAGTGGCACAGGCATCTTGCCTGTGGCTGCAACATTCACATTTCCCCGGCAAAAATCGGCCCGCCGGCTGTGCATTGCCGACTTCTTTGCGCCCAAAGAATCGGGTAAAATCGATGTATTTCCGATGCAAGTAGCGACAGTGGGAGAAATTGCTACAGAGTACGCGCAAAAGCTCTTTGCTAACCATCAATATACCGACTATCTCTACTTTCACGGATTAGCGGTACAGACAGCGGAAGCAATAGCAGAATGGACTCATGCGCGAATTCGTCGCGAATTGGGATTTGGTAG
Organism: Microcoleus sp. T3_D1; assembly: GCF_036700405.1. NCBI lineage: Bacteria > Bacillati > Cyanobacteriota > Cyanophyceae > Oscillatoriales > Microcoleaceae > Microcoleus > Microcoleus sp. T3_D1. Next base: position 10,579 of record NZ_JAUBOV010000028.1, on the reverse strand, counting down.
CGAAGAACCGGACAACATTCGCGATATGCTAGCGCAAAGATATCGTGGTTCACGGTACAGTTTCGGCTATCCCGCTTGTCCGAACATGGCGGATCAGTACAAGCAACTGGAATTGTTAAAGTGCGATCGTATCAACCTCTACATGGATGAAAGCGAACAACTTTATCCCGAACAATCAACAACCGCAATTATCACCTATCACCCAGCGGCCAAATACTTCAGCGCTTAATTTATAGGGTGCGCTATCAGCACCTTTCTCTCGTTTTTCTCGTTCCTTCTCCTCGTTCCCAGGCTCTGCCTGGGAACAAAGAGTCGCAGGCTCTGCCTCCATTTAAAAAACAGGAGGCAGAGCCTCAAGAAATGCGTTCCCAGGTAGAACCTGGGAACGATAAACCAAATTAAAGCAACAAAAAAGCACCTTAACAAAAGTGCTTTCATGAATATGAACTTTCCGTGTCTGACGAAACTTTTATGAGTAATTCCGGGGAGTGCGCGCACCGGCAGAGGCTCCTACCATCGAAGCAACTAAACCCAATAGTGAGCCGAACAAAAACGACCAACCAGCTTTCGCGGCATTACCAGCAATATTGCGAGTATCCTGAGCAGATACGTTAGGTGCTCGGTTCGGCAAATCGACCCCGCCCTGCTGCGCTTGATTAATTGCTTCTCCCGCATTCGCAGCTATTACGCCAAAAGTACCGGCCACGCCATTTGCTAACAGCCAAGAGCCAATTGTTAAGGTAGTTGCCCACAAAATTGCTCCGTTCAAAAGCGCTGTGTTGCGATTCATCGGGCCGCAAGCGCGAGCAGTTACCCAACCGCCAACTGCCAAGCTAATTAACAAACTGATAATTGACCAAATTCCGACGCCGGCACCCACGTCCCCTGAAATACTGCGCGGAGCTCCTGAATTAGCAATGTTGCTCAAGCCGATCGCAGCGCCCAATGCACTTAACACCAGTTGTGTGCCGATCGCAATTACCAAACCAGAAAAAATCGGGCCCCAACGTACTCGATCGTGGTATTCCATCACTGAATTTACGACCACGGGTTCGGTACCAACGTTATCTACAGGTCTATTTACGTATGACATAGGTTTTTTTTTCCTCTGAGACTTGCTTTAATTTTTAACCATCTTTCACCTAAGCATTGATTGTGGCTGAGATTGATAAAAACTATATCTGCCTGGGGAAATAACCAGTATCTATGTCTGAAGAAATAAACGAAAAAGTCATCACCCCTCAGCCAGCCGCTATTAGCTAATGACTGATGACTGATGACTGATGACTAATAACTATTTTATCCCGTTAGAAAAGTTCCAGGATGTATACAGGAAATGCGGACGTATAAAGGAAAGACAGCTTAACGCAATCTTACAGCCGTTCCAACGGCAGTAATCAGCAGCAAAGCCCCGCTGGAGTCTACATTAATCGTGCCGGTGTCCACTTCCACCCCGATTACGGCATTGGCGCCGAGGCGCTGGGCCCGTTTTTCCAGTTCCGCGAGGGCATCTCGCTGTCCTTTGAGAAACACTTCCTCGTAACTGGCGGTGCGCCCGCCGATGATGTCGCGAATGCCCGCGAAGAAGTCTCGCAGGGCATTGGTGCCGTAGACAACCTCAGCAGTTACAATTCCCAGGTAAGATTGAATTTCTGCTCCTTGGATGATATCAGTTGTTGTTACAATCATCAGTTGGCCTCAATCGCGAAAATTTTGAGTGGGTCTTGTTCTGTAGATTTACTACATCTTGCCGCTCAAACATTCCTGGTAAACCCTAAGCTGTCAGCTTAACAAGGTGACAGCCACTCGCTCTTCCATTCCACACACTCTTTGAAACAAATGGCCGTGTACAAACAAAGTCTCTTGGTATTCAGTACGTTGCTAGTAGCAGGATTGGCTGTCGCAGCGCCGCAGATAGCGCTCTCAGCAGAAACAGTCGTTCAAGTCAACCCTCAAAATGATTCAAATTTAGATGCTCTGCTGCGACAAGGGCGCGAGTTGGTAGATATAGGAGACTACAGTAAGGCGATCGCCATTTATCAGGAAGCGGCGCGTTTAGATACGGAAAACCCCCGGATTTTTTCGGGTATTGGCTATTTAGAAGCGCGTCAGGGCAATTATCAAGCCTCAGTAGAATTTTACCAACAAGCGATCGGTCTGGAACCCAACAATGCGGACTTCCAATACGCATTAGGATATGCTATGGCGAATTTGCAAAACTATCCCGCTGCAGCCACAGCTTACCGTCGCGCCGCTGCGCTCGATCGCAAAAATGTCAATGCGCGGATCGGTCTCGGAGTGGTACTCTTTCAGCAAAAAGATTACAGCGGTTCTTTTAAAGCATACCAAGAGGCGCTCGCCCTCGATCCGAAAAGTTGGCAAGCTTATTCTTCAATGGGTTTAGTATTGATCCAGCAGGGAAATTTTGCCAGTGCTGTCACCGTGCTCCAACAAGCAGCCGAACTCGCTCCCAAACAAGCCGGTGTCCAGTTAAAATTAGGCAGTGCTTTGCTGCGTGCCGGCTATACTTCCGAAGGGCTAGCAGCTTTTGAAGAAGCTGCCAAATTGGAGCCCCGGAATCCTGAAGTGCAGCTAGAAATTGGCGAACTTCTCCAGGCTCAAAACGACTTCGACGGAGCGCTTGTAGCTTATCAGCGGGCTATTGGGGTGCGACCCAATTTAGTGGAAGCACACGCAGGAATCGGGGAAATTCAACTGAAAAAACAAGATTTTTTAGGAGCGATTGCCACTTTTAGGCGAGTGATTGGACTCGATCCAAACCGGGCAGAAGCTTATTACAATATGGGTACGGCACTCAAAGCGCGCGATCGCAAATCCGAAGCAATTGAAGCTTTTCAAAAAGCCCTCGACACTTACCGCCAGCAAGGTAACAATGATGGTGCAACAAAAGCTGAGGCGGCGCTTCAGCAACTAAAGTAAAATGTCTCAATGTACTAATTGGTAATTGGCTAGCAGTTTTGAGTGTGGACTAACTAATTTTCCTAGGGCTTAACTCCTTCCAATCGCCGTGTTGCAAGGAAAAAATCCCTCTCAAAACTGTTTCTATTCCCTATTTCCTATGCCCTTTCCTGTTCCTTCTTCCTTGTTACTTGTTTGCTTAAGTTTTTACTTAAATGCAGATAAATGTGGCGAAATATAGTATAATAGTGGCGCGATTGGAGAAGGGCGTTCGCTCTCTAAGTTTAAGAAGAAATAAGGCGATCGCACAACAGCATTTTGTCAAAGCTCCATCTTTTGTAAGATGCTAAAAAGGCTTACTGACAATGAATCTATTACTATTGGTAGAGACGGCTAAGTTGTTAACATTTGTAAAATTAAGCAAAATATCCTATCCCTAGAGCTTCATCTATGCAAACGTATGACGTGATTATCATCGGAGCCGGTCACAACGGGCTGGTCTGTGCGTCTTATCTCCTCAAAGCGGGCTATACGGTCTTGTTGTTAGAAAAACGTTCGGTTCCCGGCGGCGCGGCAACTACTGAAGCTGCGATTCCCGAATTGCCGGACTTTAAATTCAATATGTGCGCGATCGACCACGAATTTATCCATCTAGGGCCAGTTGTAGAAGAATTAGAACTGGAAAAACACGGTTTAGAATATCTTTTCTGCGATCCAGTTGCCTTTTGTCCGCATCCCGACGGCAAATATTTCTTAGCGCACAAATCTGTAGAAAAAACTTGTGCTGAAATTGCCCGCTACAACGAGCGCGATGCTAAAAAATATGCCGAATATACAGACTTTTGGCAGCGGGCTTTAGGTGCAATGGTTCCGATGTTCAATGCACCACCAAAATCCATCATAGATATTCTGGGCAACTACGATATTTCAAAGATCAAAGATTTATTGTCAGTCATCGGTTCCCCCGACAAAACGCTGGACTTTATTCGCACGATGCTCACCAGCGCTGAAGACATTGTAAACGAGTGGTTTGACGAGGAATTTATCAAAGCACCCCTCGCCAGATTCGCCTCAGAACTCGGCGCGCCTCCTTCGCAAAAAACCCTGGCTGTAGGCGCAATTATGCTGGCAATGAGACACAATCCCGGCATGGCAAGACCGCGCGGAGGGACGGGTGCATTAGTGCAAGCGCTGCTTAATGTAGTGAAAAGTTACTCTGGTGTGGTACTTACCGACCAGCACGTCGAGAAAATATTAATTGATGACGGTCGCGCTGTGGGAGTTCGAGTTGCCAACGGCACGGAATACCGCGCTACAAAAGGTGTCATTTCTAATATTGATGCTAAGCGCTTGTTTCTGCACTTAATGGACTCCAGCGATGTTGACAGTGCCGACCCGGATTTGCGGGAAAGATTGGAGCGCAAAATTGTTAACAACAACGAGACTATTCTCAAAATAGACTTAGCTCTAAATGAAATGCCCAAGTTTGAGCGCTGGAATCATCGGGACGAATTTTTAATCGGTTCGGTTTTAATTGCAGACTCGGTGAGACACGTTGAAATCGCTCACAGCGACCCTTCGATCGGCCGAATTCCCGACTCAGACCCATCGATGTATGTGGTGTTTCCGACGGTACTAGACCCGTCAATGGCTCCTCCCGGACATCATACAGCTTGGATTGAATTTTTTGCTCCTTACATGATCGAAAATGCTGAAGGAACCGGCCAGCACGGTACGGGTTGGACGGATGAGCTGAAAAACAAAGTTGCCGATCGCTGCATCGATAAATTAGCCGAATACGCGCCAAATATCAAAAATGCAATTATCGGCCGCCACGTGGAAAGTCCGGCGGAATTGGGAGAGCGTTTGGGCGCTTTGAAGGGAAATTATTATCACGTTGACATGACGCTAGATCAGATGATATTTTTCCGTCCTTTGCCGGAGTTGGCGAATTACAAAACGCCGATCGACGGTTTGTTTCTGACGGGGGCGGGAACGCATCCGGGCGGCTCGATTTCGGGGATGCCGGGACGCAATACTGCTCGCGTTTTCATGCACTCGCAGCAGCCTTTCGCGCAGACTTTGGCAGATGCGGCTAATACTCTGAAAGCGAAGGGTAAGTCGGTATTTCGGAGTAATGAGAAGTAAGATTTTTAGCAACCGCAGATGAACGCAGATAAACGCAGATGAATCACATCTGCGTTTGTTTGTATTGATTTATCAGTGTGCAAGTGCCAGAAATTTTTCCGGTTGATTCCCTGTGATATCCAATCCGTTAGCATCGGAATAGTAAATTCGAGTTCACTGTTCACGGCGTTGACTGTTCACGGCGTTGACTGTCAACCGTCAACCGTCAACCGTCAACATCATTCCGGTGTTACCGGAAATGATATGAATGGAAAACCATTTGCGATCGCCCTCAATAGCCTTTCTAAATCCTGTGCATCTTTCGCGCTTGGTGGCGACGGTTTGCGTTTCATCAAATCTGTTTAAATATTTTTGGCTCAGATAGTATATTCCATCGATAAAATTCTCAATATTACAAGAACAAGTTAACGCTGAAGGCATTTTTAAACTTAGTGTCGCAGCCAAACCTCTAATGAAAGCAGAACAGGCAAGTCCCTGGTAGAAGTCGCTCCCCATCGGCATATCAGGGCGATCGCCGCCGATCCCCCACCCTCTCGCATTCTCCTCAATTCATACTTTATGCGGATGAAAACGTCGGCCCCAAGTTGAGAAACTGAGAAATGGCGTTACCCTTTTTTTAGCGATGGCAAACCGAGTTTTGATTGTCGGCGGGCGGGGACGAATTGGCAGCAGTGTTGCCCAAGACCTTGTTACCCATACCGACGCGGAAATTACTGTTACCGGACGCAACTCTGAAGCCTCTATTGGGCCAGGATTGCCCCCCGATCGGGTGCAGTACCAAACTTTTGATTTAGCGGACAGTGCAGCCCTGCAAAAAGCTGTTTCAGAGTCTAATCTTGTCGTTCACTGTGCGGGGCCTTTTCACTACCGAGACGCTGGCGTGCTGAAAACTTGCATCGAAGCAGGTGTTAATTATACTGATGTCAGCGACAGCCGCAGTTTTACTCGCAGAGCTTTAGAATTGCGCGAAGCCGCTAAAAATGCTGGGATTACTGCTATTATTAATACGGGCATTTTCCCCGGTGTGTCTAACAGCATGGTGCGCCGAGATGTGGAACAATTAGATGAAGCAGAACACATCCATTTGAGTTATGTAGTCGGAGGATCGGGCGGTGCTGGCGTTACCGTCATGAGAACCACTTTTTTAGGTTTGCAAACACCTTTTGAGGTTTGGGCCGATCGCAAGTGGCAGCAAGTAAAACCCTACAGCAAGCGCGAAACAATTGAATTTCCGGCACCCTATGGCAACACAGGCGTTTACTGGTTCGATATGCCGGAAGCAATCACTTTGCCCGAAACTTTCCCCGTCAAATCAGTTGTGACTAAATTCGGTACGTCTCCCGACCTTTACAATCACCTTACCTGGTTTGTTGCTAAGTATTGGCCCGCTAGCTGGCTCAAAAATAACTCCGTGATTGAATTTCTCTCCTACGTCAGTTATGGGATGACCAGTGTTACTAATAGTTTTAGTGGGGTTGGTGTGGCAGTGCGATCGCAAGTGACCGGTCTCAAAAACGGTCAACCCGCTAAAGTTTGCTCGACAGCGATACACCCCAGTGCTGCCGTCGCTACGGGCATCGGTACTGGCAGCATAGCTCAATTAATGTTAGAAGGAAAGCTGGACAAACCGGGAGTTTGGTCGGTCGAACAAGCTCTTTCTACTGAGCTATTTGAACGATCTATGCAGAACAGAAACCTAGACATAGAGCAGGTGGTTTTGTAGTTAGTTAGGTTATTTATAGCAATTTAAAATGTTGGGAAATGGGATTGGTGCGCGAACTGCGAAGACGCGAAAGACGCGCCGAAAAAGAAGAGTCAGGGGCTTCGTAATTGATGGGAAAACCCCTAGATAGGGTTCTTCGCAGGAAGTGCGATCGCCCCTCAGAGGAGATGAGTTCCGCTTGTCTAACTAATCTATCTTTTGGTAGAAGGAATAGTAACAAGCAGGCGCTTAAGATATGGGACATGACGGGAAACATCCCTTTTGGCTCGCTCTAGATGCGGTAGCTGCGACAAAGATTGCGCTTGAACCAAGGTTGTAAATGTGCGATCGCAGTGAAGGGGCGACAAACACCATAATTTTTGCGGAAAAATACGAGGAGAAGTTGATATGAAGCGGGTTTTAAAAGCTCTCGGACAAAGATTGAGCCAAAGCATTTTGCTGGTATGTACGCTGGCTTTCATTGGTCTGTTAAGTCTAGCGGTAGTACCCAGTCAGGCTGCTTACGCAGGTCAAGACAGAACTCAGGCGCCGCCAGAAGCTAAAATTACTGACCCCGCAGAAAGTTTCGAGGATCTCAATCCCCAAGCAGCTTACGAAGAAATAGTCAAAACCTCTCAAAATCCTGCAAACGTCGAGAAAGCTTACGACGAAAGCTTAAAGGAGTACAAGGGAGAACACCCGCAAGAAGGCATAGTTCAACAAGCTGAAGAGTTGATCGAAAAGGTCACGGGCAACTAATAAATCAAGAGATTTATATCTAACTCAAGTTGCTGGTAAATACACAGCTTCAGTGAGTAGACACTTGAGCCGAGTTCAGAACTCACTTGAAAATAATTATCTAGGGTGCGCCTCGGCGCACCTTATCGCTTGAGAGCAGCGTGTAAAACTCGTTTTTGAGTCGAGAAGTATGTTATCATTTCCCTCATTTTTAAGCTAGCAGCTTTCCCTCATTTTTAAGCTAGCAGCTTCATCCTTAAGGCAGATGAATAGATATGAATTTAAAAGGTAAATTTAATAATAGTTACATTTAGATAAAAGGAAAAAAATATCATGAGCGATGACAAAAAAACGGTACATGAACCTGATGCTAACCTAGACCCGATTTCCGGGGAAAAAGGGGCTCATCCAGTCGCAACGGGTATTGGTGCGGCGGGTGCGGGTGCTGCAGGTGCTGCGATCGGCGGTGCCATCGGCGGGCCTGTAGGAGCAGTTGTGGGGGCTGTGATAGGTTCGTTTAGCGGCGGTTTGGTGGGCAAAGGTGTGGGCGAGGCGATCGACCCCACGGTAGAAGATGCTTACTGGCAAAGCAACTACAGTTCCCGTCCTTACGCCGACACTAGCGCGACTTACGAAGACTATCAGCCTGCATACCGCACTGGTTATGAGGGATACAGTCGCTATGGCGCTACTGGTAAGAAATACCACGAGATCGAACCGGATTTGCAGCGCGACTACGAAACAAATCGCGGTAAGTCTAAAGTGAGTTGGGAAAAAGCTAAGCACGCCACGCGCGACGCTTGGGATCGGGTGGAACGGGCTGTTCCTGGTGACATTGACAAAGACGGCCGCTAAGGGCTTACGCCAAGTATTTTTCAGTCTTTGACGCACACAAACTAAAGCGTTTCGGTGATTTTTAGCCGGGTACCGGAATGCAGGAAAGTGTCTTGATAAAAAAACCCGGTTGCTGCGTCTTGAACTGTTGTTGAGAGGTTGCACAGTTTTCAACGCGAGATTAGCGAAGTTTTTGGGGATTTTGAGCCCTTCTCTACATCAGAGAGGGGTATTTTTACGTTAAGTTGAAATCGCATTTTTCAGCACGATTTTTCTTTCATATCATGTTCGATCGAGTGACCGCGATTAAGGGAGCATCTCAGTTTTGTAAAAAGCATTTTTTTATTGTAGTGCGAGCGTCCCCGCTCGCGTATTGTACAATACGCGAGCGGGGACGCTCGCACTGTAAATCCAAAACTGAGATGCTCCCGCGACTAAAAGGGCGGGTTTTTGAGATGGTCAATTATTGGCAGATATTTTTCGTGAACCCGCCCCTACCATATTAGGGGTAATCGACCGGAAATGATATCACAGGACTATTCGCTGGGAGAACTCGCTAAAAACCTATAGGCTTTGCTGTGCGAGACGATCGCACTCCTAATAAACGCTTTTTACCAAATTGGGATGCTTCCGTTTGAGATTAACATTTTTTTTTGACTATTAGCCTTAAAATTAAACTAATTCAGGACTGAGGCATCATCGCATATTTTTGTCATTGTTCGCGATGCGCTTTCTTCAATCGCAGCCGGATCGTAAAGCGTCGGTGGCTTCAAGTCCGATAATTGTTAATCTAAATCCTCTCATTCAAAATTGGTATTACTTGTGGATGAAATGTTGGAAAGAGCTTGGACACTCAAGCAAAATTTAATTGACTTTGTTCTAGATGCTGAGGGAGAGTTGGCGGTAGCTTTGGAAGCTTATGCTGCAGCTCGATCGACCGGCGAGCGCTACGACATTGCTCAGCAAAATCAAGTGATTGACAGTTTTACAGTCGAAGGTAAAGTCGGAGAGAAAACGCCGATCGACCTCTTTGTCGAAAGTCAGCCAGATTTAACCGAGAGCGAGCGTAGCTTGCTGGAAAGTTGGGGGCACAGAAGCTTCACAGGCTTATTTGAAATCACTCAACTTTTCCCCGACAGGTTTGAACTGATGAACTGGCTGACGGCAAAGCACTACGTTGTCAAGCCCAACAGTCCTAATTTGCTTGCAGAAATGTCTCGCTTTAAGTTAGGAGAAATCTTGCGGGCTCGGATTTCTCCCCTCACCGATGACTGGTGGATACTTTCGAGCTCTCCCATCCTGATGGGGAAATTGGGTAAGCCGAAGTTGGCGGTGGCGATCGGCAATTTCAAGCAAAATCAGAAAAATAACCTGTACAGCGATGCGCCGGAATTGTTAGAGCAAGCTTGGCAGTCGGTAGAACACTACCACGAAGATTTTACCGAATTTTTTGGCAGTGAGGAATTGACGCTATCGGGATATCACCTGAATAAACAGTTGGCTGAATTTCAGGAATTTATCACTAAAAAACGCCTAGCTGATATGGGCGTTGATGGAAGTAAATCTCTGGCGGATATCGTTGAAGATGCCGGAGTCGATCGAGAAGAAGTCAAAGCAGCAGCAATTGCGGCTGCAGGTGCTGATGCTAAAGCAGTTGAGGTAATGCTCGACAGCAATGCTAGTTCAAAAATGGTAATGCCGAAAGTCGAATTGCCCGATCGCTTCAAGAAAGCCGAACAGGTGACAGCACTTTCTCATCCTCGCTGGGGACAAACCTTTTTGTCTACTTATGCTCAATTTACTGCACTGCTAGCAGCAGAAGACTTTTCAACCGTTCCCGGTTACGAGAAGCTGGTTCGCAACTATCTAGAAGATCCTGCAATTAATGTCTGGATTTGGCAACGGTTAGCTAAAGTTAATCCAGCGAAATTAGAACAAATTTTGCAAACTGTATTGCAACGTACAGACTTTCAGCTCGATCGCGATTTAGATGCCTTGCTGCAAGAGTTTAAAAAACCCTTAGAACCCGAACTCCCGGAAATTGCCAGCGTTCCCGTGCACCTGCACAACTTATTTCAGGAAGCTTTAGGCGAAGTTAATAAGTCAAAGTCTAAACCGCAGGAGAAAAAGAAAAGCTCTAAAGGCTTTAAATCCTAACCAGCTAAGGAATGAGAATTAAATAACTTCCACAAGTTTGTGGGATGGGCGTCCCGCCCGTCCAAAAAGGACGGGCGGGAC
>NZ_JAUBOV010000027.1:43872-81752 GCF_036700405.1 Microcoleus sp. T3_D1 | reverse complement strand
AAATTTATATAAAACTCTGCTCCATCTAACTCAATTCCCAGCAATTTGTGGTAAATTTTCCCGCTGGCAAGTACCTCGATACCTTGACAATAAGTTGCGATTGTGCTGTCTAAACCCGACGCGCTGCGCTTCCGCAAAACATATCCCAACTTCTGATTTATTCCCGTCAAATTCGGCTCAATCTGAACCGCGTGCAGGTAAGCGCTAACAGCTTCATCCCATGATTGTTCACTGGTTAATGCCATTCCCAAATTGACATAAAACCAAGGAATATTGGGATTTATTGCAATAGCTTTGCGGTAGCAAATAATAGCTTCGGGCCACACTTGTTTTTGAGCCAAAGCGTCCCCTAAACAATTGTATCCCCAGTAGGAATTATCATTAATTTCAAGAGCCTGACGGTAACATTTAATGGCTTCATCCAACTCGCGCTTCTGCACCAAAACATTGCCCAAACCAATGTAAGCACGAGCGTAGTGGGGATTGAGTTCGATGCTTTTGCGGTAACAGGCGATCGCCCGATCTAATTCTCCTCGCTCCGCCCAAGTTTTACCCAAACTGTGGTAAGATTCAAACGAATTTGGATTGATGGCAATGGCTTGTCGGTAATTGGCGATCGCCTCATCCCACCGCTTCTGGCCAATCAGCATTTCCCCCAAATTGTGATAAGCTGTTGCCAGTTGCGGGTTTAACCCAATTGCCCGCGAATAACACTCCATAGCCCGATCGCACTTTCCCAATTCAACAAAACTATTTCCCAGAGTGACGTGCTCCTCAGCAGTGGCCCAATTTGGCTCGATATTAAAAGCTTGATACCAACAGTCTGCCGCCTCTTCTCGCTTCTCTAACTGCGTCCAAATTCTCGCCAACTGCCGATAAGCAGCAGCAAAATTAGGCGCTAGCGAAATTGCTTTTTCACAATTGGCGATCGCCTTTTCCCACTGTTTCCCCTGAGAATACAAAATGCCGAGATTAGCATAAACTTCCGGCAAATTTGGATTGCGATCGATCGCCGTTTCATACCACTGCTTAGCTTGCTCGATTTCACCTCGAACCTGCATCACCTTTCCCAGCGTCTGACACGCTGCCGCCAAATTCGGTTCAATTTTCAACGCTGACTCGCAAGCAGCAACTGCCTCATTCAACTTTCCTTCGGCTAAATAAACTTCTGCTTGCCGACTCAAATCAACCGCTGCCTTTTCCATCTTCTCAATCGAGGGCATAATTAAACTTGCTCCAGACACCAACTAACTCAAACCCACCACCTCAACCATCCTTTTCAGCGAACTCAAGTTCACTAAAATATCCTCAGTCAGCGAATTCTGATACATCAACTGTCTAATAGGATAGCATTCAAAAGCCTCGCCCGCTAAAAAGTAATGTTCCAACTGCAAATATTGACTGATTCCCCAGTAATAATGGCTGATATAGTGAGGCGACACCAACTCAATCACTTTAGTTCCCTGCCCACAAAAAATCGTATTTGTCAAGCCGCTGCCGTGGGCAGCAACTATTACCTCAGCGTGGTAAAAATGAGCAATTTGCTCTGCCAAAGACATCGACTCCGGCAAAATACAAACAAAGCCAAATTTCTCCAAAACCTCAACCACATCTTCCTCGTTCAAAACTCGTCGGTATCTTGCTTTGCTGCGGCTGATATAAATGCGTTTGGGATAGCTCGAACTAGGTATAATTCCCTTGAGAAACTCCCGCCTCAAAAAATCCATCGCCCACCCAGAAGGCCAGCCCAAATATCCCGCAAAAGACGGTACAATTAACTCTGTTGCTTGAATGTGAGGCAAGCGATCGCTCTCCAAAACTTTTTCTTCGGGAATGCCCAGAATTCTTAGACTTTCCCGCTGAAATTGGTGCTGACAACTATTCACCAAAAACCAATCAATCTCCGCCAAATCCCTACCGCTTTGCCGCAGCAATTCTATCCTCGGCAAAACATCAACCATCCAGTGAAAATAGACATTTCCCGACAAACCAGAAAGCACCGCCACCCTACCATCAATTTGCTTTAAAGCTGGAAAGGATTCTAACTGAAAAATGCTGTGTTTCCTCACATCATGCTTTTCGCATCCCGGCAAAAATCCCGGATAATCTCTCGACACATCAGCCAACAAATAATTGTCAGGAGTAATTACAGCGATCGCCTTGCAAATCAGCCAATAATTTTCCTGCGGCACAATCCAAACTCGCCCGTTGGGAATTGCAGCCACAAAAGTCTTGGGCGACTCCACAGGTAGCGGTTGCGAGTTGGACAAACGGCAAACTCCCCAACCCAAATGCACCGGATCGAACCACTTAGAAAGTCGCTGCAAACACAGCCCGCAAGTTAACCCGGCACAATCGGAATTTGCCAATTTGGAATTGGATCTCGCAAAGTGGGAATTCGGAATATTTTCTGCACTTGCTTCGGGTGCAGGTTTCCAAAATATTTCCACATAATTGTCTGAATCTAACTTAGCATTAACCAGCCAATCCCAGCTCGATAAATAAATAGCGTGAGGAGGTTTTATAGAAGTGCTATCTGGCAATATAAAGCTCTGTTTTTTCCACTTTTTCTGCTCCCCATACCCGTGCAATTGCAACTCTAAAACTTTTTGATAATAATCGAGCGCCCGTTCCCAGCGCCCCTGTTTTTCCAGCAGTTTTGCCAACTCAAAATAAACCTGCGGTAAAGCAGGTTGAATCGTCAAAGCCATGCGGTAAACTGCAATTGCTGCAATGAACCGCTTTTGCTGAGCCAAGGAATTTCCCACGCGCCAGTAAATCTCTGCATTCTGTGGTTGAATTTGCAAAGCTTTTTGATAATAAGCGGCGGCAGATTCGTGTCCGCCATACTCTGTTAAAGCATTTCCCAAATGCAAGTAAATTTCGGCTAAATAATCGCAAATTTCAGCAATTGGTAATTGGGCATTGGGCATTGGGAATTGGGCATTGGGCATTGATAATTTTTCCTGCTTCCCTCTTCCCTGTTGTGGAGAATTAATCCGTGTATCCGTGTCAAAATCCGTGTCGTGCCTTCCCTCGGACTTCTTCCCTGTTCCTTCAACATCAGACTCATTCTCGATAATTAATCCGTGTATCCGTGTCAAAATCGGTGTTGTGCCTTCCTTCTTCCTGCCCATCAATGCTGTGAGAAATCGATCGCACGCAGCGATCGCCCTTGACAATTCATCATCATCTACCGCCGCAACTCTGCGCCTGTCTCCCAAGCGGCAGTAAGCCTCAACAAAATCAGGCTTCAGAGCTATCGCCCGCTGAAAATAAGGCATGGCTTCAGCAATTTTGCCCAAAACCATCAAAGAAAACCCGGCGTCTGTATAGCCCGAAATATAGTCGGAATTAATCTCGATCGCGCGCTCGAAACAAGCAAGCGCCGCCGAATGTTCCCCCTGTAATTGCCACGCTTTCCCCAGATTGTAGTGAGCCAAAACCATGTCCGGCTCCAACTCAATAGCTGTGAGGTAAGATGCGATCGCCCTTTCCGGACTTTTGTCCAGCAAGGCTTGACCCAAATTATTGTGCAGCGTCGCCCAATCCGGCTTAATCTCCATCGCCCGCTGGTAAACTTCGATCGCCTCAGCAGCCCGATCGTCCTTTAGCAAAATCACACCCAGATTGCTGTAAGCTTCCACGTAATCCGGCGCCACGGCGATGGCCTGTCGGTAGGTATCCATTGCCGCTTCGAGCTGACTATTTTCATCTAAAACCACAGCCAGATTGTATAAAGCATCAAGATAATCCGGTTTTTGGGCGATCGCATTTCGGTAACAGTCGATCGCCCCCAACAAATTACCCTGCTTGTGAAAAATATTTCCCAAGTTATAATGAAGCTCCGCCCAGTCTGGTTTCAAATCCAGAGCTTGTCGGTAGTGAAAAACCGCCTCATCCAGCCACGCATAGTCGCTGTAAAGTTGACCCAAATAAGCATGAGCCAGAAAAAACTGCGGCGAAATCTCCAAAGCTTGCACAAAAGCGTCTCTTGCCGCCGTCGGATCGCCTTGAGCGTCGAGAATTTCGCCTAAAGTCGTGTAAGCCGAGGGCGAAAATGGTTGAAGTTCGATCGCCTTTTTGCAAAACTCGATCGCCTCAGTTAACTTCCCCCGGTTCAAATAAATTTGGGCTTGCCGGATATATTCTTCAGTGCTCATTGCTCGCGGTGCAGTTGCGGTTTCTTTACCGCTTCAGTAAAACCTAAAGATTCTAATTTAAAAACTTTGTATGTATATTTTGCCCGATCATACCAATTTAATGTGAAGTTGCACATATCTCGATCCCCCTAAATCCCCCTTAAAAAGGGGAGTAGGGGTTGACTTCAAGAAGCTTCCGGTCCCCCCCTTCTTAAGGGGGGCTAGGGGGGATCGAATTCTATGCAGCCTCATAAAAAATTGGTATCAGGCGATCGATTAATTTTATCAATAACTGTCGATCGATTTTTTTTTACTGCCCCTGCTTCAGTTCCTGCACTGAATATTTCAACCTCACCCCGCTTGTAGCAGAGTGAGGTTGAAATCCTTTAAAACTACCGGCTTTGTGAGAACAGCCCCGAATAAGATTCGGTTCCGCCCCACAACAGCCAGTTGTTTTAGAACAACTCGAAGTTGTTCGAGGTAATCGTCAGGTTAGGCTGCAACTGAGCAACAGTTAGCACTCCGTTGCTGCCGTTGAAGAACAACTTACCGCTTGTTGGGTCGTAGACCAACTTGTTCGTCGTGGCTGCTCCTGGAGTAGCTTCGTTGAAATTAGAAACGACGACAAACTCGCTTGCCTCGAACGTGTTGCCCAAACCAGCGAACACACCGCCCTGTTTCAATTTGATCTTATCTTCGCCAGGGGTAAAGTCAGTGATCGTGTCTAGGCCGAATTCGCCACCAACACCACTCGCGAAGGAGAACGTATCGCTGCCAGAACCGCCCGTAAGCACATCATCTCCTCTGTCGCCAGAGATAAAGTCATTGCCACCGCCACCATTGACAGTATCGTTGCCTTTACCGCCGTACACAGTGTCGTTGCCGTCGCCGCCGCTGACAATATCGTTGCCTTGGCCGCCAAAGACTGTATCGCTGCCACTTCCGCCAAGTACGGTGTCGTTGCCTGTGTCGCCAGAAACCAAGTCGTTGTCATCGCCGCCGTCTACGAGGTCATCCCCTTTACCAGAAAAGATCCGGTCGTCGCCGCTAGCGCCAGCTACCACATCGTTGCCGCTGCCTGACAACATATTATCGTTGCTGTCGCCGCCGCCGATAGTGTCATTTCCGCCGCCGGAAATAATCAGGTCGTTGCCACCGCCACCGGCGACGACATCAGCGCCCGCAAAAGTCAGGATAATATCGCCGCCTTCGCTGCCGTTCAACCTGTTGGCGCCGGCGATGCCGATAACGGTTGAGCCACCACCACCACCTGGTAGTGAACTTGCTGGTGTTGTTGGATTAACTAGCTGTGTCATTTACACTCCTCCTAAAAGATCAATCATTTTTCTACAATACACTTTTCCCTCCAAAGGGATTCAATAAATGAAACCGGACATCGGTTGAGACCCTAATTGACCCGGCTGCTATAAGCTGTCATGTAATTTAAATTGTCAGCAGCGAGCCTCGGAGCGCGAGTTGAATCCTGTATTCGTTGAGCAGCAAATCTCGGTTGTTTCCTGCTTTTGACTCTCGACTCCACCACTGCCTCCTCTAACACGAAAATATTCCACTTAAACGTTTGCGAGTTTACCATAATGACCGTCGGTGTGGCTAGTCATTATTAAAACAATACCCGGAAGATACACAGAGACCATTTTTAATGGGAGTATGCTCTCCAGATGGAGAAGTTGCACCGGGCCCGCGGGCACTGTCATCGCCGGAGAGTTCGATCGCCCGCAATGGGGCTGGAACTGAGCTGCGATTTCTTTTAAGTACACTGTTGTTGACTTGACTTTTGATTTTCGCCAATAGTTCCCCAGAAATCAAAATTTTTTAGGTGGCTTTGAAAGCAAGCCCTCGCACGCTGGAGGCCGCATTCAATCAAAAGTGCCTCCCAACACAGTCCCGGACGGACTTTCGAGCCTCATCACCTTGATGTTTCCCGCCAAATCAGTCACGCTCAATGTAGGATTTTGGCTAAAAAACCCCTTTTTTAAACCACACTCCGTCATTTCAACCATGAGCCGCATCCATCCGCACAATCTGACAATGTAGCGATCTTCTTTTGGTGAAGTTGGGATGAACGGTGGGCCGGTAGATTTGTGAGGGTACTGTCACTATATTTTAGATTTTAGATTTTAGATTTTAGATTTAGTCCACAGATGAATCAGGGAACTGGAACTAGGATATAAAATTTTGGGCTGCTGGCGACTCCTGCTCCAGTTATGGGTTGGCGCAATTGTAGGTATGGATAATTTACCTGTTTATAATGCCGAAGCCGTCAATTTTTTCATGGTATCTATCGGCTCCCAAGTAAAATTATTACCTCCATACTCGCCGGATTTATCTCCCATCTAGTTGTACTGGGCAAAAATCAAAGCGATTTTCCCTTGTGAAGCATATAGCAATCCTAAATGATTCAGATAAATTTGTAGGGTAGTGCCAAGAGTGCCTACCGGGAGCATCTCAGTTTTGCATTTACAGTGCGAGCGTCCCCGCTCGCGTATTGTACAATACGCGAGCGGGGACGCTCGCACTACAATAAAAAAATGCTTTTTACAAAACTGAGATGCTCCTTGCCTACCCCCTATCTATCGGGCAACCACGGCGAGTAGGGGTCGGATTGCCCCTACAATAATTATGCAAATGATTTAGGATTGCTATATCTACGTTCAAATCTTCTGGATGAAGCGATTACTAATGCTCTTACTGATGAACTGATGAAAATGCTTGGCCATCCTTTCATCACTCTGGCCTCTTTTGAGAACAAAGTTAAATAGTTAATTTTTGTGGTACATTCGATCGCTAATACCTCTGAGTGAAACTATTTACTTTTTAGCCAATAGTTTTTTACTAATTGTTGTTAACTTCGAGATGAGCGTTAACGATTAGCAAATTACCCGAAATTTGGTTCGGTCTTCATTCAGAGAAAATCTCTACTATTTATTCATAGCGGTGTGCTTCAAGTTGCGCTGGTGACGCGTTGTAATTGCTCTGGCTATCGTACCTGTAGATTTGAGCGTCACTCTCGAAAATATAATTGATGGAAGTAGCTGCATAGTAGCTCAACGCGAGCAGCGACAAGAGATTAAGAACTCTATAAATTGGTTTCTCAGATACTTCGTTCATTTGGACTCCTACTTTTTATGAAATAACGAATTTGGATACCGTGACGGCGCTTTTTTTTAGAAGTTCCCAAACATCTCGCACCTCTAAAAAATTAGCTGGCTCCTGTTATACACTCCTGATGCCCGATCGCCCAAAATAAGTCGTACTTGAGATTTGAAACAGTTTTTGTTGCCTATTTCATATTGCAGTCTCTGCCTTGAATTGTGTATCTAACTGCGGTAAGAGTTAGGCATTTTGCGCGCAAACGAACTCTACAATTTCCGGTTGAGAGCTGCTACGATTAGAACAAAGGGAGCTGGAAAAGCTTAAAGGGCAAAGAGCCTAGCTGTTTTTCCACGCCTAGGCAGGATTTTCCCACCTTCGATTAATGGTACGCAGTGGCCGGAGGTAATGAAAATTCTTAAGTTGGTCAGCCGCAGGCGAAAATATGTCTGAAGTTATATTTTTGCAAGCAACAGGCTATGTTTAATTACATATTAATTTTGAGCTTGGTTGAGGTGGCAGATAATTTTTGAGTAAAAAAATGTTGTGGTCGCTGTCCGATAATTTCGCTCTGACAGTTTTGCCTAAACAATTTTGACAATCAAGCATCCAGGATACCCGCCACGTGATTCATTCCTTCGGAGACTCAGGAGGGAGAAATAAAAAACCTGTATCCGATAAAGGAGCCCCCGAATTTATCTCGCGCAAGTCAATGCTTCAATTCTTTAATCTTTAATCTTTAATCTTTAATCTTTAATCGATTGACTGAGCCACACCATTAAATCGCGGTGTGACAGAAGAAAATTAGGCATCAGTCGATTGGAGACTTCGGCGTGAGACGTTGGCGAGGGCTGAGTCTATCTCGCTTAGTTGAACGATTTGAGAGTTGAGATTTATTCCACAGAGTCCTCGGAGAGCTTGAAGAAAAGCCTAAAATTTTGCGCTGCAGCCGACTCCTGTCGGAAACTTGTAGCCGTTTTTGGGCGGGTCAATCGATTTTAGATTTTAGATTTTAGATTAAAGAATTGAAGCATTGACTTGCGCGAGATAAATACGTTCGGCAAGTTTCATCGGATACAGGTTTTTTATTTCACCGGTCCTGAGTCTGCTTTCGGAATGAATCCGGAGGCTTGTATCCTGGATGCTTTCGTTCAAAAAGCAGAAGGCAGAATTTGATAGCGGTAAAAAAATACTGTTTTAGGATTCAGAATTTTTATTGGATTCTACCTTCTAGCTGCATTTTTTTACAATTAAACAAAGTAAATTACTCGCTGCCAGGAGCGATGCACGCCGAATAATTTAGGACGAGATAAGCGACTGTGTTGAAGCCAGTTACTTCCACAATTTATTATAATTATCGATCGCCTTGAGCTGTTTTTACAACAGACTTTGTGCTGGTAATTTGCACAAGGGATAGGGGCAGAACAACAGGCCAACACAGAGGGCCGATTATTAAGGCTATCCAAGATATCATGTCTTTTTTAGATGTCGCAGTATCATTCCAAAAACTTTTGAACCAAACAAGAAAAACGATTAAGGCAATAGAAAAGTAGCTAATCATTATCATTTTTTGACCTCCCTGTCTATAGATGGGATAGAAGTATTTATAATTATTGTATCTCAGGGTGTGGCTCGCCGATCGCAACTTTATGCCCTGAGCTGCAAGCTGCAAGTGTCTAAAACCCAAAGTTTCACAGCTATCCAAGTCCATAGCCTGCGATGTTGAGCGGACTTACTCCCGCTGCGCGGCGGTCTTGGGAACTCAAAGCCTTGCGTTCAGAGCTTTTAGAGGTTGGGTTAAACCTTGAGGCTACCACCCCAATCATAGCTTATGCGATCGAGGTCTTGGGTTTTCTGTGATTTAAATCACGTATACTCGCAGACCTCGGTCACAAATCGAGCCAATAACGATCGCACAGCTTACCCGACTGCAATCACCCTACTCTTTTCTCAAATGCTCGATATTATAATAGTCGAGTTCAACGAGATTTCATGCAAGCTCTGACTTTAAAATCCGATCGCGCGATCGCTGAACTGTTCTATCAAGTCACCCATTCAGGCAATCTGACTCGCACTGAAAGCCACGGATTGCGCGAACTCTGCCAAAGCGCTCTCAGCGAAGACGCCAGAGATGCAGTCAACCGCCTGCTGCACGCCATCCGCCGCGGATGGGTCAGGATTTCCGATTAGTCCCCTCACACAAGAAGTTGAGATGAGTATTTCTACTTTCTCTCCTGTCAAGCTTGGCCAACAATAAGATTTTCGTCAGTAGGTCGCTGCATTAACCCTCTCCAAAAAAATTGTACTGCGATCGAAAAACTCGAACCCGGTTTCTTGAAGAAGCCGGGATTTTTGATTTGAAGCAGTCAGGCGATTTTAGATTTTAGATTTTAGATGTTAGATTTTAGATGTTAGATTTTAGATTGACTTCACAGATGAATGTGGGAGCATGAACTAGAGCTTAAAATTTTGGGCCGATGGCCGCTCCTGTCGGAAACTTGTATCGGCTTTTGGGCGGGTTATTAAGTATATCCACGGAACAAAGACCACACCAAGAAACTAAGTAAATGTAGGTAAAAGCGGGTTTATAAAGACCGTAAAAGTTTTACGTAGAATTAAGCCAAGCGATTTAGGTAGCAGTCAGTAGTAATCTATTAATAGATAAATATTCCGAAATTTGTCACAGTCTCTTGACAAAAACTAGAGATTTCGGAGTTACCAAAAGCGAGGAATCGGGACGGGGTTGGTGTTTCAAGTTGCGGGGCTATCCAGCACATATCCGATCCCCAAGTCCGGCTGACACAAATCACTCATCAAGAGCCAAGCGATCACATTTACTCCCGTAGTTGAATCACATAAAAATTGGGAAAATCAGTCAATACTGTCAAGAGTTAGTTCAAAAAAAAACACATGATGACCACCCAAACGCTTGTACCTCAATTTACTATTGCAGAGCTAGTCTTTCAGGTATATCACTCCGGTCTGCTGACTCCCACTCACCGAGAACAGCTCAAGACAGCCCTGTTAAATGACTGTCTTACCGAAGAAGATCAAACAGCCATCAACCGCTTGCTCCACGCCGTTCGCCGGGGCTGGCTGAAAGTTGTAGATTAAACTGGGTTCCAAATTTTTGGCCACTACTCTTTAAATGCACTGTCACTTGAAGGCAGAATTAAATCCCCTTAAAAAAATCAGGCATTAGCCTAAATGTAGGGTGCGCCACAAGCACCCTGCTGTTTTAGCTTCTATTTTGTCAGCTTATTTAGTCATAGATTGTGCCGTCAGGCATCATGGCCTCTCTCAGATTCGCTTCATTCAAATTTGTCCCGCGCAAAGAAGCTTGATGCAAGTTCGCTCCCCGGAGATTTGCTCCCTTAAGGGAAACTCCGCTCAAATCTGCTTGATGGAGATTTGCACAGCTCAAGTTAGCTCCGCTCAAATCTGCTCCCTTCAAATCAGCTTTTTCCAGATTTGCTTCCGTCAAATTTGCCCAACTCAGATTTGCTTGAGTTAGGTTAGCACGGCTGAGGTCAGCTTGTGTTAAGTTCGCGTCGGTTAAATTTGCTTTGCTCAGGTTGATTCCGCAAAGCTTTACTTCTGTCAAGTTTGCACCTTGCAAGTTAGCGTTAACTGCATAAACTTGAATCAAAATTGCCCCCTGAAGGTTGGCATCTCTAATGTCTGCACCCCTGAGACTCGCCCCCGTTAAATCGGCCCCGCTGAAGACGACACTCCGCAAGATGGCTCCGCTCAAGTTCGCTCCCACCGCCTCGCATTCGCCAAAATTAGCGGACATGAGGTTGGCTTGGGAGAGGTTGGCTTGACTGATATCTGCTTGATACAGATTAGCTCTGTACAGGGTGAGACCGATCGAATTTGCACCCTTTAAACTAGCTTGACTCAGGTCAATATCGCGCAAATTGGTCCTTGACATATTGGCACCGCTCAGGTCTACTTTGTGAAAAACCCGTTCTCCGGCTGCATACCGTCTGAGAAGTTCCTCTGCATCCATGTCATTTCCCCCAAAATAATTAATAATACCTTTGATATTTCAATAATATTAGGCATGAGCGACCTTTACGTTTCTTGGTCTGAATACCATCGAAAAATTGAGGATTTGGCTGTAAAAATTGATAAATCTCAGTGGAAATTCGATCGAATTGTCTGTCTGGCGAGGGGAGGGCTGCGGGTTGGGGATACTCTGTCGCGGATTTTCGACAAACCTCTGGCGATTTTAGCGGCCTCGTCCTATGGTGGGGCCGAGGGAAATGTCCGGGGTGCGATCGAGTTTGCCCGCGATTTGACAATGGTGGGCGATAATTTGGGCAGCCGCATTCTCCTGATTGACGATTTGGTGGATTCGGGAATTAGTTTAGAGCAAGGTATCGCTTGGCTGAAGAGTCGCTACGGCGAGGATATTCAGGAAATTCGGACTGCTGTACTCTGGTACAAGGCTTGTTCTGTTGCCAAACCCGATTATTATGTAGATTATTTGGCTGACAATCCTTGGATTCACCAACCTTTTGAAATGTACGAAAAGATGAGTGCCGCTGATTTGGCGGCGCAAGTTGGGAGTTAGTCAATAAAAAGCTAAAACCTGGCCAAGCTTTAATATGGTTTTGCCGATATTTTGCACTTTTTGGCATAGTCAGTCAGGGGTTGAAACCCCTATCTCATAGCTAAAGTCCTCTGAAAGAGGACTGGATATTTATCAAGGTTGGGCAGTCTGTTTCAACTCTGATATTGCACCATTCTCAGCAACAGGCTTTCTGGCCTGTTCCACAAAGAGTGAATTTTCTTGTGGAACAGGCCAGAAAGCCTGTTAAGCGAGAATGGTACAACATCTCAATTTCAACTGAGATGTTGCATCATTCTCAATAAGCCTTTTTTGGGCGGGCTAGAAGCCCAACCCCTACTCCCCACAAGAAAATTAATTCTTTGTGGAACAGGCCAGAAAGCCTGTTAAGCGAGAATTGTGCAACATCTCAATTTCAAGCAACTTTAGCTATGAGACGGGGAATTAATGCACTCCTAGGGCTTGTGGGTAAGTGCAAGTCGGCTGATACAATTAGCGAACCGAAAGAATCCGATCGCCCAATTCCATACTATCTGCCAAAACTTCCTGCCGCGCCCACCTATCCGCGGCCAAAATATCGTCTAAACCAGGGCTTTCACAGTTATCGGCTTGATGTTTGTCGCACGCCTTCTCAATCAGCTTCGGAATATCCAAAAACTGAATCTTCTCCTGCAAAAATAGCGCTACCGCCTGTTCGTTTGCCGCATTCAGCACCGCAGGCATCGAACCGCCCGCACGTCCCGCCGCATAAGCCAACTGCATACAAGGATACTTTTCGTGGTCGGGTTCTCGGAAAGTTAAATCCCCAGCTTTTACCAAATCCAGCCGTTCCCAATCTGTATGAATTCGCTCCGGCCAAGACAAAGCGTAAAGCAGCGGCAAACGCATATCCGGCCAGCCCAATTGCGCCAAAACCGAGGTATCTTGCAGCTCAATTAACGAGTGAATTATGCTCTGAGGATGGATGACAATATCAATGTCGTCATAATCCATTCCGAACAAGTAATGAGCCTCAATTACTTCTAATCCTTTATTCATCAAAGTAGCAGAATCGATCGTAATTTTCTGCCCCATAGACCAATTCGGATGTTTCAAAGCATCGGCTACTGTTACTCCTGCTAATTTGTCGATCGGCAAATCTCGAAAAGAACCGCCCGAAGCAGTGAGAATAATTCGCCGCAACCCGCCAACCATAACACCTTGGAGACACTGAAAAATTGCCGAATGTTCCGAGTCTGCCGGCAATATTTTAACGCCGTATTTTTCGATTAAGGGGTTGACAACGGGGCCCCCTGCGATTAATGTTTCTTTATTGGCTAAGGCGATATCTTTACCTGCTTTGATAGCCGCAATTGTTGGCAGCAAACCGGCACAGCCAACTATGCCGGTGACGACGGCTTGAGCGTCGCCGTATTGGGCAACTTCGACAACGCCTGACTCGCCAGCAAGTAAAATAGGTTGAGGGTCGAGATCTGCGATCGCCTCCTTCAATTCCAGTAATTTATCTTCGTCGCAAACCGCGACAATCTCCGGTCTAAACTGGCGAATTTGCTGGGCCAGCAAGGTTACATTTCGTCCGGCGGTTAACCCGACAATCCGAAATTGATCGGGGTATTGAGCTACAATATCCAGAGTTTGAGTGCCGATGGAGCCTGTGGAGCCGAGAAGAGTTATTGCTTTCACAATTTTTTAAGGTTTTGTGGATTATTCTAATATTACGATTGCGGGGATAAAAATTAGTGGTTAACTATTGCGTGGAAAGCACATTCGATGGAATCATATTTTGAGTGACCACAAGGTGCCAGATTTCATGCAAAATAGGGAAAATTTTGCTGATGACCGTGAGGACATCAGTGTCTCGATCGCCGAAAATAGAGAGGAAGGTCGATCGCAGCTACCGTCGAGTTTGGTTGTGGCGATCGCTACTGCTACAGCAATTTTCTTTTTGTGTAGCAGTTTACGGCACGCTTTATTCCAATCAACTGCTTTCGATTTGGGAATTTTTGACCAAGCAATTTACTTGATCAGCCAAAACCAAACGCCTTTTTCTTCTTTAATGGGAATTCATATTTTGGGCGATCACGCAGCGGTAATCTATTATCCGCTAGCTTGGCTGTACAAAATTTACCCGGATGTGCATTGGCTGCTTTTGGTACAAGCACTTGCATTATCCCTTGGCGCTTGGCCTACCTGGAGTTTAGCGCGTTTGGCAGGTTTAAATCAAGAACAATCCCGTGCGATCGCATTGATTTATTTGCTCTATCCGGTGGTATTTAACATCAATTTATTTGATTTTCACCCGGAAGTAATCGCTTTACCCGCACTTTTGGCAGCAATTTTGGCGGCGCGTTTAAATAAAATTGTGTGGTTTTGTACTGCTATTCTGTTAGTTTTGAGTTGCAAGGCGGTTTTGTCTATAACCGTTGCTGCTATGGGTTTCTGGCTGTTATTTTGCGAAAAAAAGCAACGGTACGGGGCGATCGCACTTTTGCTCGGTGCAGCTTGGTTATTGATAGCTTCCCAGAAAATAATTCCCTTCTTTAGCGGTAGCGAAGTCGCTGGAGTCGGGCGCTACGGCTATTTAGGGAAATCGGTACTAGAAATTATCATCAATCTCATATTAAAACCACAGTTAGTATTAGGAAAGATCCTTTCCTTTGATACATTCAAATATTTATTTCTCCTCACCTTACCTGTGATTTGGCTGCTATTGCCATTTTCTAGCAAACTACGCCTACAATATTTAACAGCACTAATTCCTGCCCTCCCTACCCTGCTGATAAATATCCTCTCTGACTTGCCATTTCAACGCAGCTTAGCCTATCAGTATTCAGTGCCTGTAATTCCCTTTTTATTTTTAGCAGTTATCGCGAAGGAAGAAACAAGAAAGAGGGAAGAAATAAAAGGCAACAACGAAGAGGATAAAGCAAATAAGCAACAGTTTTTAACATGGGTAAATGTGCCACAAGTTAAAAACTTGCGAATTTCTCAACTTGGGCGGGGAATTCAATTGCCGAGAACCATGATAATTTGGTCGTTAATAATTTTCCTATTTCTGGGCGAATATAAAGATTTTTATCTGTACCTAAATAGACTAGATACCTGGCAAGCTACACGCGAAGCAGTCGCACAAGTTCAACCTCAAAGCAGTATTTTAACAGATAATAGACTTGCCCCTCACTTTGCCCACCGCCCAATAGTAAAATTGCTTTCACAAATTTCGCCCCAAACAAATTTAGCTGAATTTCAATACATATTATTAAACCTGCGCCATCCCTGGCCTGATACTGAAAAAATTGGTGATACCTTAGCAAATCAACTTAAAAAATCTCCCGATTTTCACTTAAATTATCAAAAAAACCAAGTTCTGCTATTTAAACGAATCGCTGATTAAACAATAAAATGCTAACTTTAAAGTCCCTAAAATCTCATCCAGTATTTTTAATGATTGTCGTGACAACGATAGTCTTATTTACCGCCAGCAGCGCGCGGCACGCTTTGTTTCAGTCAACTGTATTCGACTTAGCAATTTTTGACCAAGCAATTTATTTAATCTCCCAAAATCAAACGCCATTTTCCTCTTTAATGGCAATAAATATTTGGGGCGATCACGCCTCTTTTATTTTCTATCCACTAGCTTTACTTTACAAAATATATCCCGATGTTCACTGGCTTTTTTTAGTGCAAGCTGTTTCCCTAGCTTTAGGTGCTTGGCCGAGTTGGAGTTTGGCACGTCAAGCCGGATTAAATAATAGCATATCTTGGGCGATCGCCTGTATTTACCTCCTGTATCCATTAGTATTTAATGTCAATCTCTTCGACTTCCACCCAGAAGTAATTGCTTTACCAGCACTGCTAGCAGCAACCTTAGCCGCGAGGCTGAATAAAATCTTGTGGTTTTGTGCTGCTATTGTATTAGTTTTGAGCTGCAAAGCCGTGCTATCTTTAACTGTGGCTGCGATGGGTTTGTGGCTGTTGTGTTTTGACAAAAAACGCAATTGTGGACTCATAGCTCTATTTCTAGGCGCGGGTTGGTTCCTGGTAGCTACTCAGGCAGTTATACCGTATTTTAATCAGGGAAGAGAACACGCGGGAATCGCGCGGTATCAATATTTGGGAAACTCGGTTTTGGAAATTGCTATTAATTTAATACTAAAACGACATCTAGTTTTAGAGCGTTTGTTTTCTCTAGAGACTTTTGAATATTTAGCCTTATTGCTATTACCAGTAATTTGGTGGCTGTCCCCGCGTCATCTGTCATCTTTAATTAGTGCTGTGCCGATGTTGGCGATGAATATTCTTTCCGATAGGCCCGCTCAGCGGGATTTAGTTCATCAATATTCTGTGCCGATATTGCCGTTTTTGTTGGTTGCCGTAATTTCCAGTTTAGCAGCTAGCAATCAGCAAAAGGGAAAGACAATATTTGATAGATTGCCACTTCCTAATTATCCATTGCCTAGAGTCATTGTAATTTGGTCGTTGATTGCTTTCTTAGCTTTAGCGAAATACGGCTATTTTTGGACTATTTATTTAAATGGGTTCGACACTTTGCCCGCTACCAAAGAGGCAATTTCTCTTGTTGAAACCAAAGGCAGTGTTTTAACAACTGCTCAAATTGCTCCGCACTTAGCGCACCGCCCTGTACTAAAATTTACTCAGGCTAACGCGCCGCCTGCAAATCTCGCAGAATTTGATTATGTATTGCTCAACCTCAGATATCCTGGCTGGATGAGCGATCGAGAATTTGTTAAAAACCTAGTAACTCAACTAAAAAACACCCCTCAATTTCAACTAAAATATCAGCGAGACGACATATATCTATTCACTAAAAGTCATTAGTCAGCAGTCAACAGTCAACAGTCAACAGTCAACAGTCAACAGTCAACAAATTCGCCCTAATCCTCCACTTTCAAAGCCCTTCTTGCCAACTTCACGTAAGTTTTCACAGTTTCATAAGGCATTTCCAAATCAGCAGCAATATCCAACAAAGATTCCCCCAATTCCCGGCGCGCCAAAATCGTCGCCCAAGTTTCAGCAATCTCAGCAGCGCGACTTCCGCCTTTACGCTTTCTGTGCGCCATAAACTTCTGTGTCAATTCATCTATTCGCGCCGCCAATACGCTTTGTATCGACACTTCAGGTAGCGCTTCCGTCAGCCATTGCGATCGCGTTTGTCCCAATCCAAAAGTTGTTTTGTGCCCCGTGCCGCAATAAGGCGCTAACCGCCCCAAAGCATAAAATAATTGTACAAAATCAGGGCGATTGTGAGCCGATCGCCCTAGCCCAAATTCCACAGCCCCAGTGAACCCCGTTACCATGCCTTTTTTTCCCGCCGCTACCTTTTGCGACTCCAATTTGTGGCGGCTAATAATTGCATTTTCATCAATCCAATTCAAAAATTCTGCTTGGTCAAAATTTACCCCCGAAAAGTTATTCCAGCGGCGCAAATAGCTGTGAAAAACATTTTCGGGAACTGGCAAAGGGAAGTGATGGCCTTTGCTACGAAAGCTTGTAGGAGTCACAAAACTAAGTTTGATGGTTGGCGAAAATGGGGGTTCGGCTGTTAATAATTGCTGGTAAGTTGTGGGAGGAAAAGCAATATCCCAAGAGCGAATTAGCAGCGGAGCATTTCGCAAATCTATCTCTTGGGGCAAATTTTGCAGCCACTGACTTAGCCACTGCACTACTGGCTTTGAAAGTCCTGTTACGTACCAGCGATAAATGCGATCGCCCAAAAGCTGAAATTCTTTGCCGCCGGGGAGCAAATCGCCTTCCAATCCCGAAATAGTAAAGGCTTTTTCTGACTGTTCATCGTGCAAAAGTTGCGATAAATCCGGGTCAGTTTGCTGTACTTGACCTAAAAACCAAGCGTGCAAACCTATAGCATACTGCGCGTACAGATAGCTAGCAGCGGCGGGAGTCAATTCAAACACTAATCCGACTAACTCGGTGTCAGCCGGCCAAATCAGCCCAGACGGAGGAGATTGTTTGCTGTGGGTGCGGTTCGGGGAAGTTGCCATCAGATGCCGTGCCTATAGCCGTCACAGAAAGAGCGCCGTGCTATCTTATCCGATTTTTATCCCCTTTGGGGGATGATTGTTGAGGGCGATCGATCGCCCAAATCTTTTGGCTGCTTCAAAAACCGGGTCTGCAGCCAGTTTCCCGCACCCTCCGGGATAGACAAAAACCCCTAAAAAACCAACAACCTAAAACTCAATCTTTGTCAAGGTTTTCCTCCTTGTAAGTAAACAGAAATATACAAGTGTTTAAAATCACATACTGCGCTACAATTATTAAAAGCTCGTAGCATCCTCAACTCCGATCCTCAACTATGAACACAACAGAAAAATCTAAACTTTCCAACGAAAAAACTTTGGAGGCGATGAAGAATTTCTCCGAAACCTATGCCAAGCGAACGGGAACATACTTTTGTTCCGAGCCTTCCGTCACTGCTGTCGTGATAGAAGGACTAGCAAAACACAAGGATGAACTAGGTGCTCCCTTATGCCCTTGCCGTCATTACGAAGATAAAGAAGCCGAAGTAAAAGCCGCCTACTGGAACTGTCCCTGCATTCCCATGCGCGAGCGCAAAGAGTGTCACTGTATGTTATTTCTGACGCCAGATAACGATTTCGCTGGAACTAATCAGGAAATAGGAATGGATCAGATTCAAGCTGTCAGAGACACTATGTAATCGGTTAAGTAGGCGGTCGTGAAATGGCAGTAGTTTTGAAAAAAGGTCGTTATTTTTCCTATTTTTAAGACTTAGCTATTTAACAAAAATCGATCGCCGCCTACTCAAACACACATCCGCCATCGAAAATCCCCAATCCCCAATCGAATGACAGAGGAAATGCCGATCGAGTTTTGGCAAGGTATCGAACAGTTTAACAGCCAAGACTTTTATGCTTGTCACGATATTTTAGAGGCTTTGTGGATGGAAGCCGGCGAGCCGGAAAAAAGGTTCTATCAGGGAATATTGCAAATTGCGGTCGCGCTTTATCACTTAGGAAATCACAACTGGCGTGGTGCAGTAATCTTGCTGGGAGAAGGAATAAATCGGCTCAGTTATTATCAGCCCAGTTATGCTGGAATTGCCGTTGAAGACTTGCTCGGACAGAGTGCTAAACTTTTGAGCGCTTTGCAACAAGCAGGGCCGGAAAAAGTCGCTGAATTTGTACCGTTGTTAACAGGAACAGAAGTTGCCGGCTTGCAATTGCCGCGAATTGTCAAAGTACCGAAAAGTTAAATAAAAGTTAAATAAATGTTTGTATTAGGGTGTGCAGTAGACTTTGCCTCTACACAGAGGAGGGCTGGCTTTGTTGCCCGCTGCACAAGCAGATTGATTGGCTGTGGAACGAGCATCTTGCCCGTTCCCGGTTAAGACAGTTCCAGCCACTGAGCAAAACAGCCAATAAAATTCGCGGTTGTCTTGCTAGGATAATTGGTTGAGACTTTCGGGTCAATCGATCGACCTCACGAAAATCTTTCTGACCGTTAAGATAAAATATCTAACTGGAGATAATGCCCTTCAGCAATTTCACAAATATTGAGGCTCCAAGTTTATGATGCTCTCCGCTAAACTACTTAATTCGCGAATATTCAAAGGATTATCGCTGCTGTTGCCCCTGACTCTGGCAGGCGCGATCGCCTCTCCCACCTATTCGCAAGCCAACGCGCCCCGCACCCTCAGCGTGCGATCGGACATTCAAGAAGCCGACTCCAAAACCGGCATCGTGACAGCCCGCGGCAACGTCCAAATCAACTATCCAGCCCGCCAAATACAAGCAACTGCGGCTCAAGCTCAATACTTCAGCCGTGAGCGCCGGATCATTCTCAGCGGAGATGTTTACGTCTTGCAGCAGGGCAACAGCCTGCGCGGCGAAACCATAACATACCTCATCGACGAAGGGCGGTTTATTGCCCTGCCAGACAACCCAGGACAGGTAGAATCTGTTTATCTGGTTGCCCCCGAACAAGATGCGGCAGCCCAAAATACATTGGGCTCCCCACGTCCAACTACAGCCCCCCGGTAACAGTGGCTCGCAGCAGCGAAATTTCGCCTCAGCCAAAACATACTACTTGGGATAGATGCGAAATTTCGTCTTTATAAAACTCACAAACTTGAAAAGGTAAAATTTAAATTAGAGACTCGATCGCACAAAGCTGCAGTCTGAAATTGAGCTTGTAGAGGTTGCCGGGAGCGAAAATGAAAATTGTACTCGAAAATATTCACAAATCCTACGGAAAACGCAATGTAGTCAGTCGCGTCAACCTGTCAGTAGCCCAAGGAGAAATCGTAGGACTGCTCGGCCCCAACGGTGCCGGCAAAACCACCACATTTTACATAGCAACCGGATTAGAAAAACCCAATCAAGGCACCGTTTGGCTAAACGATTTAGACATCACTAAATTGGCGATGCACCAGCGAGCACATTTGGGAATTGGCTATCTCGCTCAAGAAGCAAGCATTTTCCGAAACATGAGCGTGCGGGACAACATTTTGTTAGTTTTAGAACAAACTCAAGTGCCGCGCTGGGAATGGCGCGAGCGAGTCGATTTCCTATTGCAAGAATTTCGCTTAGAAAAAATAGCATCTAGTTTGGGAATTCAAATATCGGGGGGAGAAAGGCGGCGGACTGAACTAGCCAGAGCATTAGCCGCAGGGCGAGACGGGCCCATGTTCCTATTTTTAGACGAACCGTTTGCAGGCGTCGATCCGATCGCCGTAGACGAAATTCAAACCATTATTGCTAAACTGCGCGATCGTAAAATCGGCATCCTCATCACCGATCACAACGTCCGAGAAACCCTCGAAATTACCGATCGAGCCTACATCATGCGAGACGGCCAAATTTTAGCCTCCGGGGCTGAAGAAGAACTCTACAGCAACCCTTTAGTGCGACAGTATTACTTGGGCGACAACTTCGTGCGATAGTCTTTTGAAGGCATTCGGCAAACGGCAGAATTTTAGATTTTAGATTTTAGATTGAGGAGCAATCTGCGAGAACGCGCCACTATGAAAATAGCAATATCCAATTCTTTCAATCCCATCAACTGGCTGCCGAGAATTTCAGTAATGGACTGGTACATTACCAAAGAACTAATCGGCCCATTTTTATTTGGCGTCGGACTCTTTACATCCGTCGCCGTCACAGTTGGAGCTTTATTTGAATTAGTCCGCAGAGTAGCAGAATCCGGCCTCCCCTACGGCGCAGCAATAGAAATTTTTCTCCTGCAAATTCCCTACTTCGTAGTATTGGCTTTCCCCATGTCAATGCTGCTAGCAACCTTAATGGCTTACAGCCGAATGTCCAGCGACAGCGAACTCATCGCCCTCCGCAGTTGCGGAGTCAGCGTTTACCGATTGATACTGCCTGCTGTGATAATGAGTTTAATTGTTGCAGGATTAACCTTTGGTTTGCAAGAGTTAGTTGTACCCGCCGCCAGCTACAGAGCAACTCTGACTTTAGACAGAGCCCTGAAGCGAGAAAAACCGATATTTCAAGATAGAAATATTATCTACACAGAATTTCGCAAACCAGAACAAGGCGGCGACGAAATCCTCGCCCGCTTTTTTTATGCAGAACAATTTGACGGCCAGCGAATGAAAGGTTTAACAATTATCGATCGCTCCACCCCAGGCCTCAATCAAATCGTTTCTTCAGAATCAGCTACTTGGAATCCCTCAGAAAATACCTGGGATTTTTTCAATGGAACCGCTTATATAGTTGCTCCTGACGGCTCTTACCGCAATATAGTTAGATTTCAACACCAGCAGTTGCAACTCCCCCGCACGCCCTTAGATTTAGCTGCGAGAGCGCGGGATTTCAAGGAAATGAACATTGCCCAAGCTTTAGAGCGTTTGGATATCCTTAAAAACAGTGGCGACGAACCGCAAATTCGCAAATTAAAGGTGCGAATTCAAGAAAAATATGCTTTTCCTTTCGTGTGCATGGTATTTGGTTTAGTGGGAGCCGCTTTGGGAACTCAACCGCGCCGCTCCGGCCGAGGAACGAGTTTTGGTATTAGCGTAGTTGTGATTTTTACTTACTACGTATTTTCTTTCATCACCAGTTCTATGGGCGTGAAAGCTGTTTTGACTCCGATTCTGTCGGCTTGGCTGCCGATCGTGTTTGGCTTGGGAATCGGGGGATTGTTGTTGGTGCGGGCCGCCGCTAGGTAAGTTTTACCGGGAGCATCTCATCTTTGTAAAAATACTTCTTCTGGCTCCTTCCTTCTTCCTCTTTCCTTCTGCCTCCTGCCTCCTGCCTTCTGCCTCAAAACTCCAATTTCTAGCTGGGCTGCTTTTATTGAGATGCTCCCGTTTTACCGCTAACATTGGGAATGGCTAATTCGGAACTTGTACTGTAATTCGACCGCCTTCGGCTCCTTTGCCTTCGACGACGCTGAGTAGAACCGAAGTCGAAGGCCAGGAACCGCATAGCCTAAGTATTGGGAATTGATAATATCGTTTTCGTGGCCGAACTTCCTTCATTTAAGGATTAGAAAAAGTATTGATTTCGCCGCCGCCAATGTAGCGTCCCGGAGCCAGAGAGCGGGGTGTAGCAAAAGTTTGAGGTTGAATGGGCTCCACGCCCTGATTTGTGTTTTGGGGAACAACTCCAAAGTTAGGCTGCTGCGGCAAGTTAAGCTGACTCGGTGGAGGTGTTTGAAATTGAGAATTCGCTGAATTGGGAGAGAATTGAGGGCTAATTATCTTGCTTCCCCCAATCCCATTTGGAAAGGGAGATGAACCGACATTGGGAAGTAAAGGTGTTGGCGAAGGTATGGCTACTGGAAGTGCCACAGGTTGAACTTCAGGTGCGAAGCCTGAGCCCGATAAATTAGTTTGGTAGGGATTTTTCGGCAAAGCCACCGGTGCAGCCCCTGCATTAATTTCGGGGAGGTTCGGCACTCTGGAATTTAACCCAGCCAATGATTCAGCGACTGTAGCTGTCGGTTTTAAGAATTCTTGAGATTCCTTGCTCACAGTATTTGTCGGAGCCACCAGTGGGGGAAGTGCTGTGGGAACATTCACAGGATTTGCTCCACCTTGAGCTGTAGCGGTCGTTGGGAGCAAATTTGTCGCATTTACAGCAGCCGGATCGGAAGCGGGTCGATCGAGCAATGTAGCCTCGTCTGCAGTTTTCTCACCTGAAGCCACCGTTGCCGAAGGGTTAGCAACGACGTATTTTTTCATAGCTGCTTGCAGCGGACTCAAAGGCAAAGAATTTTCGTTTTGTTTATCTGAATTAGCATCACTCGACGCCTGCGATAAAGTTGCTGTCGCTGTGCCCCCAGACTCAGGCTCGATCGTTTTTATCCCGGAAGTCAGTCTCCCACTGCCCGATAAACTCAACGCGGATGTTGCGTTTGAACTTGGCAAGCTGGAATTTGGGGGGTTATTGTTTCCGGCCTCGACAGCAGGAGTTGCTAAATTTGGCAATGGTACAAATCCGCTGCTTCCTACCCGCTTGGGGGCTGAAGAGGGCGGAGGAGTTTCTAAGTCCCGATCTCGAAGTTCCTCGAATAAACCTTGGCTTTTTACTACTGATGAATTTAACAAGTTCAGTTCAGAAGCAGTAGAGCCATTTAACTGATTGACTAGCACTGGTAAGCTGTCGATTTCCGCCGCAATGGCGCTATCTTCGGCAGACAGCCCCGGCAGCGAACCTGAATTGTTTGAGGCTGCTTCTTCTTCGCCATCTATGCTCAACCTTTCTGGATTTACAGATACCTCCCAGATAAATAACCCCCCGGCACAGAGCACGGCTAACGGAGCCCAAACCGCCGGTTGCGTCCAGTGGCGCAACCGCGCTATTAGATAGCGGACAGATGTAGGAAATCGCTTAAAACTTGACATAGTTTTGCTTCCATCCGAGCGTGCGGATTTAAAACTATTTTTCCTAGTCTACCACATCAATCTTGATTATTTTTGCAAGGCCGGGGTAAGTGCGATCGGGCTCATCTCGGTTTGGCTTTTACGGTCGGTGTGCGATCGTCCGGCTGGCTATATTTATAGACTTTGCTGTGCGGGACGGATCGGAGTCCCAAAAAACGCTTTTTACTTTCTGCCCAGATGCTCCGAGTACGATCGAACTTTTGATTGAAAGTTGTGACAGCTCAATGCAACAGGTGAAAATCCATAAAGCACTGGTAGGAATATGTCTTGCTTTCCTCCAATCAAGGGGCATAAGTTGACATCCACCCCGGCGTAAACGCACGGGGATTCCTAAGACTCACGACTTAGGTTTCTGCTTCCGTCCCTGACGGGGATTTCGCACCAGCCTTAACAGATTTACTCTGTTCGGGTCTTACAGTCGCTCCACAGACTGCCACGGCAAGCCCTGCCGCCAAAATGTTCTTTGCCGCGTTGATGTCTCGGTCATGGTGCGTCCCGCAATTAGGACAATTCCATTCCCGGATATTCAACGGCATCTTGTCAACGATGTGTCCGCAATTGCCACACCGTTTTGAACTCGGAAACCATCGGTCAATCTTAATTAAAGTACGGCCGTACCAATCGCACTTGTAATCTAGTTGTCTGACTAATTCCCCCCAACTTGCATCACTTATAGAAGCGGCAAGTTTGGGGTTTTTAACCATATTCTTCACAGCTAAGTCTTCTACGGCGATGGCGCAAGTTTTCACGCACCAACCGTGTTGTTAACTTGTGAAGATTATCTTTCCTTGCATCAGTAATTTCTTGATGCACTTTCGCTACTTTAAGCCGTGCTTTATGACGGTTGTTTGACCCTTTCTGTTTCCGGCTTAAAGCTTTCTGCGCTCTTCTAAGCTTGCGATATTTTGCCTTGAATCCTTTGGGATTGGCAATCTTTTCGCCAGTGCTTACAGTGAGCAAGCTTGTAACTCCCAGGTCGATACCGACTTGATTATCTGTTCTGGGTAATGATTCAATTTCAACATCTACCAGCAAAGAAACTGACCACCTGCCTGATGGTGCAAGCTTTACGCTTAAGGTTGATGGTGTTGCACCATCAGGTAGTGTCCGACTCCAGCGAATTGGTAACGCTTGTGTGCTTTTTGCTAGGTAGACTTGTCCATCTTTGAACTTAAATGCTGACTTGGTAAATTCTGCACTACCACCATTGCGTTTCTTTTTGAAGTTAGGATATTTTGCCCGCCCATCAAAAAAGTTGGTATAAGCCGTTTGTAGGTGACGCAAACACTGCTGTAACGGTACGCAACTAACCTCGTTGAGAAAATCTAGTTCTTCGGTTTTCTTCCATTCGGTTAACATTGAAGAAGTCTCAGCATAGCCTACCCGTTTCTGTTCTGCGTACCAAGCTTCCGTTCTTGTGGCTAAAGCACGGTTGTAGACCAAACGAACACAACCCAAAGTACGTCGCAACAAACTTTCTTGTTCCGGCGTTGGGTAGAATCGATAGCTGAAGGCTTTTAGTGTCATGCTGACCTTAAATAAGCTATTTCACAGACTAGCACGTCTTGTGTGAAACGGTATAACTTAACAAAAATTCATGTAAAGCCGTCCTTTTAGGACGGGGTTTGGGCCATCCGCTTCGCTCCGCCCATTTTTTTGATGATAAAATCTTATGGGATGCTGTGCCCGGCCTGCCGGGTCGGTCAGCCGCTCGACCTCAAACCAAAATGTCAAGGTAAAATTGGCAATTGCTGAGAACAACACCCAAGGAAAGAGAGAAAGGAAATTGATGAAAAAAATAGTAGAAGTATTAGCAAATCGGGAAGAATTAATAGATCGATCGCTCGGGATTGTCCTGTCAAAAATCCACTCCGCCATAGCAGAACGCGGAGTTTGTACGATCGCCGCAGCGGGCGGAAGCACACCAGAACCGCTCTACAGAGCGCTCTCGGGCCAAGACCTGCCTTGGGACAAAATTCACGTCTTCTGGGGCGACGAACGCTACGTTCCCCCAGAACACCCAGACAGCAATCAAAAAATGGCGCGCCTCGCGTGGCTCGATCGAGTAAATATCCCCGCCAGCAACATCCACCCCATGCCCACAGGCGCCGGCGACCCCGCAGCCGACGCCTCGGCGCACCAAATCGAATTGCAGCAGTTCTTCAAAGTATCCGAGGGCGAGTTTCCTGCTTTCGACATCATTCTATTGGGCATAGGGGACGACGCCCACACAGCTTCTCTATTCCCAGGCACAGCAGCCTTACAAGTCCGCGACGCCCTAGTAACTGTCGGCAACAAAGACGGTCAACCCCGCATCACCTTTACAGTCCCCTTAATCAACCGCGCCCGGTGCGTCATCTTCATGGTCGCAGGAGCCAGCAAACAACCCGCCCTGGCTCAAATTTTTGCCCCCGCAGCCGACGAAATGACCTATCCAGCCAGACTCGTTCAACCAGAAGGCGAACTTTGGTGGCTGCTCGATGTGGCTGCTGGCTCCTCCGTAAAATAGCCGACAGAGCCGCCAGCGTGCCAACACAGTCAGCATTATCACTAACTCAATCTTGCCCATCACAGCTAACGTCACGGCGTCAGCTCAGTTGCTAGTATTAGAAGCAATATAAGAATTGTGG
This sequence comes from Microcoleus sp. T3_D1, assembly GCF_036700405.1. Classification (NCBI taxonomy): domain Bacteria; kingdom Bacillati; phylum Cyanobacteriota; class Cyanophyceae; order Oscillatoriales; family Microcoleaceae; genus Microcoleus; species Microcoleus sp. T3_D1. The sequence goes on along the minus strand of NZ_JAUBOV010000027.1, from coordinate 55,388 downwards.
CGGTTAAAGTTAAAATTTGACCATATACACGACGAGTATTTTTATGAGGCTGATTTGAAAATCTGGCCGATAGCAAGGAGAAATCGATGATTGTCTGTCCCAATTGCAATCACCAGAACCCCGACGGGGCCAGCCAGTGTGAGGCTTGCTACACGCCTTTACCTGTTACCGCAAGTTGCTCGAACTGCGGTGCAGCAGTTCAGACAGATGCAGCATTTTGCGGTCAGTGTGGCTTTAACTTGCGTCCGGGTTCCATAGTTCCAGAAGTTGAGGTGACAGTAACGTCCCCCTCGCCTGTAGGCCCCACAGTGGTATCGTCACCGGCGCCCGATTTAGTGCCACCCGATCCCTTGATGGCAATGGAACCTCTAGTTACCCTGAATAAGGGGCTCAACTTGGAAAAAACTCCCGCCAGCCTTCCGACGATTCCCGATCCCCCCCCTTCGCCCTCGGTTCCTGTTACAACTGAATCGGTGGCAACACCAGTAAATATCTCTCCTCCGGTTCCGGGCCCACAGCCAGTAGGTGTAGCTAAAACTCAACTGCAACAGCAGTCGGCGCGCCTGCTACACGTTCAGACGAATACGCCGATCGAATTACCTCACAGTCTGTCTGTGGTTCACATAGGCAAGCCAAATGACTTAGTTCCGCCGGATATTGATGTTTCGGGATTTGCTAATTCTGAGATAGTTTCTCGGGTACACGCAAATCTCCGGGTGGAGGGAGATGCTTGCTACCTAGAAGATGTAGGCAGTTCCAACGGCACTTACGTCAACAATACTCCACTACCCAAGGGAAACCGCCACCGGTTGCGACCGGGAGACCGCATCTCTCTGGGCAAAGGAGACCTGGTTACGTTTTTATTTCAAATCTCTTAGATCGAGTTTGGATTGGGCGATCGAAAGTCTAAAATCTAAAATCGCATCTTGAGGCGCTCTACCAAAACTCAATTCTGCCAATGTGATTAAGCTGACCTTGCTACATCCACTCCAGTCTATACCCGTCCGCAGTTGGATCTTTGAAGACGAGCAGGTCGTCCGGATCGGGCGCTCGACGGAAAACCACGTCGTTCTTTTTAGCGCTGTGGTTTCTCGTCGCCACATCGAATTGCGGCGCAGCGGCATAACTTGGGAACTGATCAATTTAGGTACCAACGGCACTTACCTCGATGGTAAGCCGATCGCTAAGGTTCCCATTGTGGACGGTCTGATCGTTCACTTGGCTCGCTCAGGGCCGAAAATTCAAATCAACGTAGGCCCGAATCAGTCCTCAGTCCAGTTAGGACTTCTTAGCGTCAAGCCCAGGGAGGCTAAGGAAATTCACGCTCCCTCGGCCGGCGTGCACATTAGCACGATTCCTGTTCCCGACCAAAAAGAAGTTGGCACTTCCAGGGAAGAGGAGGAGTTAACCCAGGCAGATAATAATCGCCATTATTCGGAAGAAGAATATTAAATCGGCTTCTTTGGACGATCGAGATTTTTCAAAGGCGGCACTCAGGAGTTTATTTATGAGTACATCACCACAGATTGTTAGGCGCAGCGAACTGCTCAACCGCCGCACCATCGACCGCAGAACGGCGGAAGAGGTCGGCAGGGTAGATCGGGTTTGGCTCGATGCTCACTCCCAGCGGGCGATCGGCTTTACTTGCAAGTCGGGACTTTTGGGTAGCAAAAAAACTTGGTTCGCTTGGGCGCAAGTTGATACGGTGGGGGAAAATGTTTTTGTCACCATTAACCCGGAACTGCCGGAACTTCATCAGCCGGAACAAGCTGTTTGTCCGATCGGGCTTGAGGTACTCACGGATGCTGGGAATCAGGCAGGTGCAGTGGTTGACTACCTATTTGATGTCCGCACGGGTTCAGTCACCCACTACCTATTTAAATCGAGCGGCTGGCGCGGTGTTTTAGACGACATTTACTTGTTACCTGTGGCAGCTATTTCGACTATAGGCAGCAAGCGGGCGATCGTCTCTGAAGCTGCTGTATCGGAACCCGTGCAGTACGCGGAGGGACTGCACAAAAAAGTCGGTCTGGTAGCAGAGTTTTTACACGAAGATTTCGACAGAACTCTCAAAAATGTGGCAGGTGTGAAGCGGGGCGCTCAAAGTTTGGCGGAAAAATTCCAAGATAAAGCTCTAGAAGTCAGGGATGTAGCTCAAGAAAAAGTTGCAGAGTTGAAGCGGCAAAGGCAAGAATCTGTCCGACCAGAGCCGAAACCGGAGCCGCCTGAGTCAGATTTGAGCTGAAGTTTGGCCTTCCCGCTCGCCGGGGGACTAATTGCCGATCGCATTTTGGGGCGGCGCGCGCGAGGAAGGTCGATCGGTATTTTCGCTATGAGAGAGTGATGCGTTGTCGCTCCAAATTCCAGTGCTGCTCAAAGCATTGTATTTTAAAGGTATCGCATCAATAAGGAAAATGTTAGCAACTCAAAAAGACCTATGCTGTTTGATACAACTCACATCTTGCACCATTCTCAAGAACAGGCAAGATGCCTGTTCCACAAAGAGTGAATTTTCTTGTGGAACAGGCATCTTGCCTGTTCCTAAACAAGTAATTGAGAATGGTGCAACATCTCAGATACACCCAACAAGTATTTTATCTAGAGACCCCAGGATTAATAATTGGTTAACTTCTTTCTTTATAAACAGCGAGACGTTGAGCAGTGACTGTCGCCCGATCGAGAACACGAATCAGCGCTGCAACCAGCGCGGGTCTGAGTTAAATTCTCTGGTTCGTCAGCCGGAAAAGGGTGATTTGGCCGATCGAATTGAGCGGCTCACCCATCGGCACAATCGCTCCCTCACCGACCAAATTAATCAAGCGGTTAAAACCGCTGTCCATCACTGGGAAGTTCACCCGATTAATAACATCGTGTTTGGTTGTTACCGACAACAGCAAAAATTTGCGCCTGCGCCAAAAGCTAACCATCAAAAGTTTGTTCAAATGCCTCAAGCAGCCAAAAGTTCGACTTTTAGGGTCGATAGACGGAATAGTTGCCCACTGACGACGGCTTTAAAAATCAAATTTTTTGCAGTTTTCTCCCAAAAAATCTCTCTAGAAGTATCCCCGTTTCTGTCTGGCGGTGGAGTGTCAAAACATCAGTGATTACCTTAACTCTTTTACATCCTATCCAGTCTGTCCCGGTTCAAAGTTGGTGTTTTGAATCAGAACCGGTGGTTCGCATCGGTCGATCGAACGACAATGATGTAATTATTTACAGCGCTGTAGTTTCCCGCCACCACGTAGAACTGTGGAATCACGCCCACGGCTGGGAAATTATTAATTTTGGGGCTAACGGCACTTATGTAAATGATAGACCGATCGCTCAGGTGTCAGTTGTGGACGGGATGACCATTCGCTTGGGCAATTCCGGGCCAAAAATCAGGATTCGGGTGGCCGCAACGAATCAACCGGGCAAAATAATCAAGCCACCGCAGCGCGAAGTCCGCCCAAAGGACGAAGTTTCAAAAGACAGGTCAACTCCTTTGCCGGGGGGGGTGGGAATAATCGAAGACGATGAACTTGGAGGGATCACTCAAATCGATCTTGACTGACCGGCAGCTATCTATCTATCGCTGTTGGCTAGTTCCCACAAAGCGACCGATGCCCAATTCGAGCGTCTAACTAATATTGTGGTCAGTCGCCTGATTGGTGCCTAAATATCCCTATACATTAATTAACAGCTTCTGCTTTGTAAAACTTATCTAAACTTGCCTAAACTCATTTTTAGACACAATTTCGAGTTCACTTCCTACGCTGTTGGGTAGACGGCTAATCCCAAGATAAGTAGGCTATCCCCCTCAAGCCGAGGGTTCCCAATTCACAATATTCAGGCTAGCATTCCAGTCGCGATCCAAAGATATGCCACAAGCAGGACAGTTAAAAGTCCGAATACTTAGTGGCATATCTTTTTTTGTACCACAATTGGAACAAGTTTTAGTGCTAGGAAACCATTGGTCTACCAACACTAAGTTAGCTCCATACATTTTGCACGCCATATCGAGTTGACGTTTGAACTCGTAAAATCCGAGGTCAGATATTGCCCCTGCCAACTTATGATTCGCCATCATGCCTTTTATATTCAAGTCTTCAATCTTAATTAGTTTAAATTTTTTGGCTAAATAAGTTGTCAACTTCTGAAGAAAATCTAAGCGAATGCGAGCTATCCGGGCGTGGAGTTGCCTAATCTTGTTGTAGGTCTTGCGCTGGTTTTGAGAACCCCGTACCTGTTTTGACGCCTGGCGCTGTAAAGTGGCAAGCTTGGTTTTCGCTTGCTTTAGCGGTTTTGGTGCATTAAAGACTTGCTGGTTAGACAGGGTTGCAAAACAGTTAACACCGACATCAATTCCTACAGAACTTTCAGGCTGCTGAACGGGTAAACGATCTGCATCAACGCAGAAGGAAACTTTCCCAGCGATTGCCTTCTTTTGAAACCGTAAAAGTTTGGGAGACGAAGCCACACTCTAATGGTTCAAAAAGTCGAAAAGTTCCCAGCGTAGGAATTTTAATAGTTTTCCCAGCGACTAGCAAAACTTTACCGCTAGATGAATCAACCGTAAAAGATTGGCCGCAGCGGCGACTGGCGAATCTCGGATGACCTGCTTTCCCGGAACGATACCGACTAAACGCATCTTTTAAGTCAATCAAAGCGTTTTGATAAACTCGACTAGATAACTGGTTCATCCAGTCGAATTCAGGCTTTTTCTTGACATGATTGGTGAGAACTTTCTTGACTTCGTTGAGTACCTTCGAGTCGGTAAATTTCCCCTCGCTGTACATTTGAGTCCGCAGGCTCAACCCGAAGTTGAAAACTACGCGCCGGAATCCTGCGTGTTTCGCCATCAAGGTCGCTTCTCTGTTATTTAGTTTTAGCGCTCGCTTGACAGCAAACATAAAACTTCCTCAAGGGTGATTAACTATGGACAAGTTCAGTAAACTATTTGGCACTTAAGTCTTGCTCTAGTAGGATTTCACCCTTCTAAAGATAAGATTGGGGGGAGAGCGATCGATCTTAGCTCACTTTCGCTGCTTGCCCAGCGGCGGTAATCTAAGAGCAACTGGTGCATCAACCGCTGTTTGACGCTCAGCAGTACGCTCTTGAGCAAAGCGTTCCCCGTTGCTTCTAAAATGGGTTTGGGCGTCAGCCAAAACGGCGGCGGTAATTCTACTTGCACTTCCAAATCCGCTTTTCCCTTCAAGTATGCTACCCCGCTGCTTTGGTGTACACAAAGCTTTCCTTTGAGATTGAGAGCAAAGCGATCGTTGATATAACCCACGCCCCGAATTTCGCAGGCGACGGACTCCAAATTGATTGTGCCATCCGACTGGGCCCACACCCTCATGTCTACTGTGGGTTGAATGCTCAGCATCATAAATTGTAACGGTCGCATTTTCAGGCGGAAACAGTCATCGTTTAGCTGTTGTGTGCGACTTCGATCGACAAGGGCGTTCACCAGTCGCCTCGGCTGGCGCAGATAATGTTGAATGGGAACCCGTTCCTCTGGTACGGCGAGCTCAACGGATTGGGAAGAATTAAAGCGGATATACATGAGAAAATATCAAAATATAGGATTCCTAAGCATATCTTAATAAAGTATCACCTTTTTTAAGGTGACATCAGTCGCGCACCCTTGTCGCGCACGCTTGTCGCTAACCCAGCAATGTCATCCGAGAAATCACTGATAAAACCTTTCGGGACATCGCTAATTTTTCATCATACTTCCTAGCTGATGAGAGTAAAGCAAACATTTGTAACCTAAAATTGCCTCTAAATGAAAATTTCGTTAGCGAAGCCCTCGAAGAGGATCGCACATCTCGGCCCTGTTGGTACAAATGCAGAAACAGCGGCTCTAGCTTATGTCAATTGGTTGAGCCTGAATACTAACTTGGAATGCACCCTGTGTCCTTATTCCACCATTTCTCAAGCGCTAGAGGCATCGGCCGTAGGGCAGGTTGACTATTCAGTGGTGCCCGTCGAAAATTCGATCGAAGGCAGCGTCACTGTCACATTAGATACACTGTGGCGACTCGATCAACTCCGCATTCAACACGCCTTAGTTTTGCCAATTTCCCACGCCCTAGTGTCTAATGCTAAAAATTTTAACGAGATTAAAAAAGTTTACTCTCACCCGCAAGCGCTAGCTCAGTGTCAGGTATGGTTGGGGCAGTTTATTCCCTCAGCTCAATTAATTCCGGCGAATTCTACCACGGAAGCATTGCAATATCTGGAAGATAGAAATGTAGCAGCGATATCTTCGCCAAGAGCTGCTGAACTTTACCATTTGCCAGTTTTAGCTCACCCCATTAATGATTATCCCGATAATTACACTCGATTTTGGGTACTCAGCAGGAGTTTGGGAGAAATCGCCAACGTAGAACCAGGGGATCACTCATCCCTTAAATCCATTACCCAATCTGCTTCTAAGTTGATCCTCGATGCTTCAGCGTCTAATTGCACCCATACCTCGCTAGCTTTTAGCGTACCAGCCAATATGCCGGGAGCACTGGTAAAACCTTTGCAAGTATTTGCCAGTCGCGGTATTAATTTAAGTCGGATTGAATCTAGACCCACTAAACGATCGCTCGGAGAATATATTTTCTTTATGGACGTTGAGGCTAACGCCTGCCAAGCATTTGTTCGCTCGGCACTCGAAGAATTAAAAAATCACACAGAAACTTTAAAAATCTTTGGTTGCTACAGCTTAGTGTCAGTAGTATAATTTCTTTTTATGTACTATACTTTTTAAGTAAAACTTAGGAGGCTGGCGAGATGAATGCTGATGAACTTCTCAAGCGATACGCAGCCGGAGAAAGAAATTTTCATGAAACCAACTTGAAAGAGGCTTCTTTGCGAGAAGCTTTCCTAATTCATATTAATTTAGCCTGTGCAAATCTCAAGGAAATAAATTTTGCTTTGGCGAACTTAAGGGGGGCCAACTTAATAGCTGCCAAGCTAAAGAATGCTTGCCTGGTGATGACAAAACTCAATGGGGCTAACCTGAGCCGAGCCGATCTAAGTTTCGCCAGATTAACAGGAGCTGACCTGATTGAAGCAAACTTGGAAAACGCCAACTTGAGCGACACCAAAATGATAGGTGTTAATTTGAGCGGAGCAAACTTGCAAAACGCCAACTTGATGGAAGCGAACCTCCTAGATGCTTGCTTGGACAATACAAACCTAGAAAAAGCCAATCTCAGCGAAGCTAAACTGCGGGGAGCGACTCTCAGAAAAGCAAACTTGAGAAACGCTTTTTTGTGTGAAAGTAACCTTGAGGGCGCTGACTTGAGAGGAGCTGATTTAAGCGGTGCTAATTTGAGCGGGGCATTTTTGTGCGGCGCTAATCTGGATGGAGCTAAGCTAGAGAAGGCCATTTTAAGTGGAGCAATACATTTTTGCGTCAGACAAGTTTGAGATCACGCAATAATATATAACCGCAGAATTCGACAACTAAGGACTAAAAAATATACTATTGACTTGGCTGAAAGTGAAGTCTATTTGCTGCTGTACCTTAGCAAAATGAAGCTGCATTTTGAGGATCTCTTTCTTGGAATTAGCTTGAGCAATCTTACTTTCCAAAGCCAGCAAGTTGCGGTTGAGAGTTTCTACTCGCACAGTTTGGTAGTCTAAGTCAATTTTTAGTTCTGCAGCCCGATCGAATTGAACCTGCTTGCGAACCACGGCGAGGCGGATTGAATTCTCCTCCTGTGTCTGAAGAGCTAGCAAAGCTCGCTGCTGCCACTGGTTGGCTTGAGATTCAGCTTGATTGTACAGCCACTGAATCCGCAGTTGGGCGGAAATCGCACTGCCAACAGCCTGACGCAGTTCTTTGAGAGGTTCCTGAATTTCTAAGATTAATAGTTCCCAAAGATTCATCAGTTCGCTGGTAAATTCTTCGCGTTCTACAGAGGCTACCAGTGCTTCTAATAGCAACAAATTTGGTTGCATTTGCTGCGTAATTGTCTCAAATATTAACTGTGCTTCGGACATTTGCCGATCGTAATTTTTTTCTGAGACTGCACCGGATGAGTGCTTTAATATTTTTTCCGTGCTATCTAACTCAGCTTCTGAATCTGAACTTGAAGCTACAAAGGCCTGTAATTTTTCGCGGGCGATCGAATTCAGCCTTTGTCGAAGCAAATCGCAGGCCGCCCGCTGCACAGTCCCTGTTTCGCTTTGACAAATCTTGATGACTATTTTTAAGCCTGCATCGCCGTAATTCAAGGTCTCTCTCAGGGCGGCAATTCGATGTTCGTTGACAGAACTAGACAGCCGATGTTTAACTCCTGCTAGTCCGCCGAGCACTACACCGCCCACAGGAGGTGGCAGTTGACCGCCTCTAACTGCATCGTAGGGTTTCGGTTGGTCGTGATTTTCTAACACAAGCATCTAATTTAGAAACGGGCAAGATGCCCGTTCCACAGAATAATTTATTTTTGTGGAACGGGCATCTTGCCCGTTGCTATATATTTGTGTAAAAGGTCTATTAATTCTCAATTATTTAATCTCCAATGGGAAAATCGAAAATCGAAAATGGTATGACTCTGTGTGATTCTTGCTTCCATGCAGGCAAAACCGATCGTACTTTTTGCCTGCCCCATTGACTATTTGAGTGTATCTTTCAGTACAGTCCTCGCTGCCAAGTGATTGCGAGTAGAAGTCAAAATTTCGGTTTCGCGTTCCAATCTCGCAGCAGTATCTTGCAATTCTAAAAGAGTTTGCTGTTCTGTCGCTGCGCCGTAAAGGTAGCTGGCAACCCAATACGACAATTCTGTGGGCAAACTGGGAATGTCTTCCGGGAGGTCGATCGGCTGATCCATCAATTTGCTGGAGAGGCGAACTACATCTCTCAGCAGTTGTTCGACATCTTTTCCCAAAGGTCTGAGGTCTTGTTGCGGCGGTGCGTCTTCGATCCATTCTACTAGACCGACTAAATAGGGTTTTTCGCGAACGGCGTCGAGCACTCGGAACCGCTGCTGACCTAGAGTCATAATTTTCATGCGATCGTCCGGCAGGCGCTGACAGTGAATCACTTCGGCGCAACAGCCAACGGCAGAGACTTTGTTTTGGTTGGGGTCCCACATGAGCACACCGAAACGCCGATCGCCCTCCAGAATCGTATTCATCATGATTCGATAGCGAAACTCGAAGATTTGCAGTGGGAGTGGCCTACCTGGAAATAGAACCACTTCCGGCAACGGAAATAAGGGGAGTTCGCGAACTGCTACAGAGGAAGAGGATGCCATTGTCGCTCAAAAGTGACGGTACTTGCGCTTATTTTTCTTACTTTAACTGATTAAAGGCAATTCCGGGCGGGGTGAGGGGCGATCGGGGGGAAATGCGACGCGGGCGATCGCTATCACAGATCGGAGTGATTACGATCACCGTACTACGGTTTTAACAATGAAAGAGTAGAGTTGTGTCCCACATAAGCGATTTCTGCTAAAAAAGCAACTTTATATCGGCAGATTTTATGCGTGACCTGAGACAACAAACGGGAGTGATTCAAAAGCAGTTTCCCGCACGTCTCGGTGTGGTGTTCTCTAACCTGAACAATTGGGAGAACGGACTGGCCACGCCTTCCTCGCGGGCGATGCAGAAAATCGAGCCGTAGACCCAGCAGTTAGGAGATATGGGGCAGAAGTTGTTGGAACGGTTCAGGTTAGTTGTGACGGAACAACTTAATTATTTCTAATAAAAAAAATTAGAACAGAGTGCAAGTTTGATTTTTCTCAATTTACAAATCACCCGAAAAAACACGGGTTCCTAATTAACATGATTAATTCCAACATCCAAAAGGCGATTCTTTTCATCGATGCTCAAATTGCCGATTATCAAACATTGGCAGCAGGAGTAGAAGCAGGAACAGAAGTAATTATTCTTGACGCTACAAAAGATGGCATTAGCCAAATTACTGAAGAACTTGCTAATCGTCGCGATATTACGGGAGTGCATATTGTTTCCCACGGTGCGCCCGGTTGCGTGTATTTGGGAAATGCCCAACTCAGCCTAGATACTCTGAGCAAGTATGCCCAACAACTGAAACAGTGGTTTGTAGCCCGTGAAAGTGTATCACCGAGCTTGTTTCTTTATGGCTGTCAAGTCGCCGCAGGAGATGCAGGTACAGAATTTATCGCCAAATTACGGACTTTGAGTGGCGCAAATATTGCGGCCTCAGCGAACTTAACTGGGAATGCGGCATTGGGCGGTGACTGGGAGTTAGAAGTCGCTCTAGGAGAAGGCAATTTTGCCTCTGCGTTTACTCCAGAAATGATGGCAAATTATGCTTCGGTATTATTGCTCTCTTCTTCTTGGTCAGAAGTAGAAAAAAGTTTAGAAGATGCCAACGTTAGCATATCTGCAACCGCACAAAAAGCCCTCCAAGATATCCTCGATACTTTAAAACCATTAACTTTTGAGATTCTAGCGGATTCAATTACAGCCACTTATAACGGTGCTGGCTCTCTAGCAGATATATTGAAATCTGTGGGAGTTCCTACCACTACAGCAAGTCCGATATTAACCGGCTCAATTAACAATCCCAGCTTAATCATAGGCGCTTTAAACACCGACCAGCCAACTTATAAATTTACTGGAACCGTCAGTGAAAAACAAGTAGAATTTGGCGTAACTAAAGACAAGGTAACAGCTAAATATACGGGTGATATTTCTTTAGCTGACCTGCTGAAAACTGTTGGAGTGACCGACACCCAAGGGAGTGCGATATTAACAGGCTCTATAACCGCTCCCAGCTTGACAGTGGACACCAGCAAGCCAAATTCCGCTTATAGCTTCTCTGGAGCAATCAGCGGCAAAACCGTAACATTTGATTATCAAAAGGGTCAAGCTTTAAAAGTCACTTATACGGGGGACGTATCTCTAGCTGACCTGTTGAAAACTGTTGGCGTGACCGACACCCAAGAAAGTGCGATATTAACAGGCTCTATAACCGCTCCCAGCTTGACAGTGGACACCAGCAAGCCCACTACCGCTTATAGCTTCTCAGGAGCAATCAGCGGAAAAACCGTAACATTTGATTATCAAAAGGGTCAAGCTTTAAAAGTCACTTATACAGGGGACCTGTCTCTAGCTGACCTGCTGAAAACTGTTGGAGTGACCGACACCGAAACCGAAGGGAGTGCGATATTAACCACCTCTATAACCGCTCCCAGCTTCACAGTGGACACCAGCAAGCCAAATTCCGTTTATAGCTTCTCAGGAGCAATCAGCGGAAAAACCGTAACATTTGATTATCAAAAGGGTCAAGCTTTAAAAGTCACCTATAAGGGAGACGTGTCTCTAGCTGATTTGTTGAAAACTGTTGGAGTGACCGACACCGATACCGAAGGGAGTGCGATATTAAACACCTCTATAACCGCTCCCAGCTTCACAGTGGACACCAGCAAGCCAAATTCCGTTTATAGCTTCTCAGGAGCAATCAGCGGAAAAACCGTAACATTTGATTATCAAAAGGGTCAAGCTTTAAAAGTCACTTATAAGGGAGACCTGTCTATCGCTGA